>NZ_JACJPU010000017.1:0-91017 GCF_014696235.1 Sphaerospermopsis sp. FACHB-1194
TTGCAAGGTCTTGACTGAAACTCCGATTTTTTTAGCAAATTCATGAGGTTTAAACATAAAGTCACTCTTATGTTTGTCTATGAGTGTACAGGTTTGTCTATTAAATTGTCAACTTAGGACAAGCTCTTTTCCCTGTTCCCTGTTCCCTGTTCCCTGTTCCCTATTCTGGTAGAGTCAGTATTTCTACTCCATCTTCTGTTACAGCAATGGTATGCTCAAACTGTGCCGAAAATTTGCGATCGCGTGTTACCGCAGTCCAACCATCAGCTAACATTTCCATTTCCTGAGTACCTTCATTGATCATCGGTTCAATGGTAAACACCATTCCCGGTCTTAACCGTTTACCTTTACCCCTTGTGCCAAAATGGGGGATATCCGGTGCTGTGTGGAAAATATTACTGATACCATGTCCCACAAACTCCCGCACTACGGAAAAACCTTCAGCTTCAGCATACTCTTGAATAGCCGCACCAATATCACCTATTTTCGCCCCTGGTTTTACTTCCGCAATACCCAAATAAAGACATTTTTCTGTTACTTCTACCAATTTCTGCGCTTTGGGTCTAGTATTACCAACGATAAATGTCTTAGATGTATCGCCATGATAACCATCAACGATAGGTGTCACATCAATATTAATAATGTCCCCTTCTTTGAGAATTTGTCTAGCATGGGGAATACCATGACAAATAACTTCATTTACACTGGTACAAATTGACTTAGGAAAACCTTTATAACCTAGAGGTGCGCTTTTAGCTCCCTGTGCTTGTGTCCATCTTTCTGCTTCATCATTGAGTTGCTGGGTACTTACCCCTGGTTTAACCATCGGTTCTAGATGCTGTAACAGTTTTGCTGCTAAACGTCCAGCCCGACGCATTTTTTCTATTTCTCTTTGGGATAAAATAACAATTTGTTCAGTTCTCATCTATCTAGTCTTTTGTTAGAAATATAGTTAAACCTGTTTGGGCGGCTTTACGAGTAGCATCTGCCACTTTTAAAGTATACAAACTTTGTTCTGGGGTGACATACAAAGGCTTACCATAAAAAAGATGGTCTAATGCCATTGTCGTATCTTTAGCAAATAATCCCCGACGAGTACCCATATCTATCAATGTTGTTTTTTCTGGCTGTACGAAAATTCCTGTGTTACCATCGAGGATTAAACCGCCTTTTTCACCGTGAATTTCAAACTTGCGTTCTGACTGCCAGATGGTTTCACCTTTACCATAAATCACTTGCGCTAACAAACCATTACTAAAGCACAACTGCGCTACACAGATACAGCTTTGATAATAGTTGGTTTCTGTTTCCCAATATCGCTGATGACAGTTAACAGAGAACACCTCACCAAACAAGTCAGTTAGACGATGTAAGCGAGATAACGCCCCCATTAAAGGAAACCCAAATTGTTCATGGTTATAAGTCCACTTGCGGGGTGCAGGGTTTTCAGGTTTAACGGTACTTTGACGAACATAAAACAAAGAACCCACCTGCTCTAAATGTTGTTTTAAAGCTTGATGCCAACCGCCTAAAAGTTCAATGTGTTCAACGTGCAGCAGTTTATTTTTTGCTTTTGCTAAGGCGATCAGTGCTTCTGCTTCCTTGACATCCAGAGACAGAGGATACTCGACAATTACGTGTTTGCCTTTTGTCAGGGCAGCTTGAGTTATTTTACCATGATCCTGATTAATCGTGGAAATGACCACTAAATCTAAATCTTCCCTGTTGACTAACTCTTGCCAAGAATTTATCACCTCTGTTTGATATTCCTGAGCCAAAGCTGCTGTTTTTTCAAGAGTATGGCCAGCGATCGCTACTAACTGTGTCCGAGGATCTTGCTTTAATGCCTCAGCCCTCAATTTTGCTGCATACCCAGTCCCAACTAAACCCACTCGCATGATTTTATTTAAAGGTGGCTCAAAATTATACATAAATTTTCATCTATTTAATTAATCATTAACATTGGTAATTGGTAATTGGTAATTGGTAAAAATAAAATTGATTACCCAGTCCCCAGTCCCCAGTCCCCAGTCCCCAGTCCCCAGTCCCCAGTCCCCAGTCCCCAGTCCCCAGTCCCCAGTCCCCAGTTCCCAGTCCCCAGTCCCCAGTCCCCAGTCCCCAGTCCCCAGTCCCCAGTCCCCAGTCCCCAGTGCAACCACAAAAATCATACCCTCAAAGATGTCGTCGCCATCTGTCGCAATGATGATTTTACATAACTAAAACTTATTGGTAATAAGTAACTAAATTTCATTACTAATCGTGGTCAAATTTCCGTTACAAGGTTGAGATTTTCCCGTAGTATCAGAATTGAAGCAAATAAAAATCAACGGTTCATCCTTTCAGGTCAGCCGCCGATTTTGCTGAAATATAGCTTATACTGCCGTTGTTACAAGAGAGGAATACTAAATGGCTACTTACAAAGTCACTTTAATCAACGAAGCTGAAGGTACAACTAACGAAATTAACGTTAAAGACGACGAATATATTCTAGATGCTGCTGAAGAAGCAGGTCTTGATCTTCCCTACTCCTGCCGCGCTGGTGCTTGCTCTACCTGTGCTGGTAAAATCGTTTCTGGTACTATTGATCAATCTGATCAATCTTTCTTAGATGATGATCAAATCGAAGCTGGATATGTTTTGACTTGTGTTGCATACCCAACTTCTGACTGTACAATCCAAACACACAAAGAAGAAGAACTTTACTAAAAGTCGAACTTTACTTTTTTGAGAACTTACCACCGCCTTACTGTTACAGCAGTACAGCGGTGGATGTTTTGTATCAATTTCTTCTCTTGTTATTTCTAGCTTACCGCAATTATCTACCTGTTTTGCTATCTGAAGATGTTAAGAAAGGTTGAATTTCGTTACCAAGTATTTTAAGTTCTGTACCCGGATAATAAAACTGAAGAATTCTAGCACTTGGCCAGCCGAGTTTGGCTAAATTTTGAGCGCCTGTTTGACTTAACCCTACTCCATGGCCTAAACCTCCACCAATAAAAGCGTATCCCCAGATCCCTGGTGTACCTTTGTTGAGAGGTTGTAAATAAAATAGTGTACTGCGGGGAGCCGCAAAGGCGCTGCGAACTTCATCTTTATGTAAGGTGAAAACGCCAATATCGGTTTTTACAGCTAGTTCTAAAATTCTACCGCTGTTGCTGCGCTTGGTAACAGCCATAGCTTCAATGGTTTTGAATTTGCTATATGGACTCTTTTTTGCCCGCAAAAATTTTTGTAAGTCTTTGGTAATATCTTCTAAGCTAGTTTGTTTGCTCCAGCGGAATACATCCCATTTACTTTCATTAAATCCTTGTTTCAGGTTAATAAACTGCCGTAAATTATTTTCATCTGCTAAATTATTTTTTGATATGTCCCAAATATTTGTAGCTGCATCCACTACTGGACGCAAATAAGGACGATCTTCTCCATTCCACACATCGCTAAAGTAAGCTGTAACTCCACCTGTGGTTGAAGAATAGAGGGCATCGACTAATTCGTTATTATGGGTTAATACCATGCCCCTGGTGGCAGCGATCGCTTGATCTGTGGTTTTTGCCACGCCATTTAGTCCATCATAAACCTGGCAGTGTGTATCCGCACATAATTGATAGTTATCAACTTCAAATCTGCGTACATTCCGCAGGGCATAGGTGCGGGCAATTATAGCCTGAGCTTCTAGGGACGCTTGGGGCGCTCTTGTGCCAATTTCATAAGGTAAAACTCCCCGTAAATATGTTTCTAAAGGAACTTGATTGACTAAGGAGTAGCTACCATAAGCATTTGGCTGTAATTTCAATCTCCCTGGGAAAAGACGAGCATTTTCTGGCTTTGTGCCTGTATTCAACCGAATTAAATTTTTATCTGTGGTAATTTCTAAATAATTATTGCTGTATCGCTTACCGTTAATTTCCCAACTGACTTGCGGTACTTGTTGGAGAATTTGTGTATCTAAATATGGCAGTTTCTGTCCTGATTTTTGTATGTTTTGTAACAACAATCTCCTGAGTAAAGGACTGCTGTAAACATCTCGTTTTGCCCATACTTGCCAGCGTTCAGGTTGAGCTATTTCCACTTCTACACCTTGAGAACGCCAATTTCTGGCGCTGTCTTCTGCTGTTTCAAAGGTGCGATAGTTGCCTAAAACTACTACCTCCTGCACTTTTGCTTGAGGCAAAGTCTCCATGACGGTTTCCAGTTGGATGGGGTTGGCAGTAACTAGGGTTTGCTGTTGATGACCTTGTTGCCATTTTAGCTTTAGGCGATCGCCTTTGGTCGGTGTCAATTTTAATTTAGCAGTAGGTGTAGATCCAAATCGCTGGACAATACCAATTTTCAGTTCCACATCTGGGTTATTGTTGACAGGAGTTGATGCAGCAGTCAGTCCCAGTAAACAGAATGTGGTGAGTATTTTGTAGGAAGAACGCCAGAAAAAGATTTTCATGAAAACCTGATTTTGCTACCACAGTGAGGCTTGAAGGCAACTTTTAAGGAATTTTGTAGCGATTTTGCTTTGTTGTTGATGCCATTCAATCATATCATTACCTTTTTTTTCTCAAATAGTTGCAAATCGAAGTCATAATGATTATGATTTAGCTGGGATAGAAAACTCATCAGCAAAACTTCTATGGTAAAAATTCAAGAAATTCCTTTAAATCAAATTCAACGCCCATTACCGCGTCAGAACGATCCAGCGAAAGTTAAGCAACTAATGGAATCAATAGCAGAAATTGGGCAACAAGAACCGATAGACGTTCTAGAAGTAGATGGAAGCTATTATGGCTTTTCTGGTTGCCATCGTTATGAAGCTTGTCAGCGTCTAGGCAAAGAAACGATTTTAGCTAGAGTCAGAAAAGCTACTCCGAGTGTGCTAAAGATGCACCTAGCTTGACACTCTCCGGGCTAAAGCCACGGAGATTCTACATTCTACGTCAGAATTTGCTCTCTTCAGTTTTCACCAACTAGAGTTGCGAAATTTAAAGAGAATCTTTTGTTCTTAAAGTTTGAGCGGCCAGATAGACTTTAGTCCATTCACCCATAACCTGATGGGTTTTGAGTTGTAAATTTTGGGCTATTGCTTCTATAGAGTGACCGGCTCTGCGTAACTGGAGAATCTGTCTGCCCAGATTAGTGACTTTTTCTTCCAACTGCTGCCATTGGTTTGGTGTTAAACCGAAATTGTGTTCTTGTAAGGAAATTGAGAGCCAGCTTTCTACCAGTTCTGATTGACCTTTGATGGCAAAAACGCGGACAGCATGGTAGCTAATTTTTTCACGCAGTCGGTATACTTCCTTAATTGGCTTATTGAGTTTTTTGGCAATCTCTTCTTGAGTTTTGCCTTGGAGGTATAATTGCAGCCAATCTACTGCGGTTTGTCCCAGATTTTCCAGTAAGTATTGGGCAAATTCTTGATATACAGCTTGACGTAGTGATTGTTGCTCTTCTAATTTTTGTGCTTCTTGATATTGGGCGATCGCCTGATTATCTACCAAGTTCAGGGGGTTATCTGTATCTTCTGTCAGCACTTCATCAGAAACCAATCGAATCAAGTCGTTGGCTGGAACTTGGGTTAGCCCACCACGCTGAACCCGTCGCAAGTAGTTAACAAAACGATAAGCCAAGAGGGGTTGATTACGTACTGGACGCAAACAATATTCTTCGATGCTGGCAAATAGTAAGGTATCCTGTAATCTTCTATCTGTGGTGACATCGGCAATGGCAGACATTTGTTGCTGCATATATGAATCACTTTGCAGCAGTTCTTGGAGAACTTCTTGTAATACATCGACCACACTGCGCTGGCGATCGCGACTTAAAGACACCCAAGTTTGAATTTTATTTCTCAGTGTCATCACGCTTCCCAAGCGATTAATCAGGTTACGATAAGCACGTTCTCGCCCCATTCCTAAGTATCGCTGCTGTAAAATCCGACAGCGATATTCCATTGCTTGTTTAGCTATTTCCAGTTCTTTTGGGGTGAGTAAATCAAATCTTTTGACATCTGATCCCAAAAGCCAAAGCAAAATACTATGTCTAGCGCCCTCACTTTGTTCTGGACATTCAGCAGCGAGTCGCTTTTGCCAATATTGCGCTAAGTGTGCCGCATCCGTTTCCATAGTGAGATTGCGCTCCTCGAAACTCGGCTTTAAAGTTTGCATCACAACCCCTATACCCACTTAAATTACTAACCAATAGCTGCCCTTGTTCTCAAAATACGCAAACTACTTCTCAAAAAATCTTGCTCATTGATTTTTGATCCGAAAGCTGAATTTTTAGTTTAGGTATTTCACTTTGTTAGTCCAAAGGTAAGTATTCAGCTATCAGTAATCAGTAATCAGCTTTCAGATGTAAATAGACTGGTTGTTAATAAAATCATAATTTTACTAGATTACCAGGCTTTGAGCAGAGAAATTCACAGGCTGATATTTGTGTTATTTGTGACTTTTGCTGACGGCTGACGGCTAACGGCTGAATGCTTACTTCCAAAGGTAAAAAAGATTAATTATGAGTCTCTGACGAAAATTAACCTGTCTAAGTTTCAGCTTTCTCTCGTTATTTTTGCGTTCACTTCTTTACCAGTCTTGATATTTATTAGACAATAAGAAAAGTCAAGTCAGAAAAGTCAAGTAGTTTTGCTGTTTACACATCTTTCATAAAAACAAAGATTATTTGGATATGCTCACAATTACAATTATTTCTCCCCGGGGAAACTATTGAGTAAAATTAATCAAAGCTTTAGATTTTTGTATCCAAATATCATTTCTTTACAAAAGTCAGGAGCTATTTTGGTAAAAGGGCAGAACAGGGCATAACTCTTGCTCAATCTCAGTATTCAGAATATTACTATAAATAGTTTATAGGTTTACTGTGACTGAGATCACTGAGTTTAAGTAATTATTTCTGGATATGGCAGTAAGAGAACTAAAAATTTATTGCTTTTGAATACATAGCTATTAGTCCGTAGTCAATTATCGGGTGTGTGGTGTAGGGTGTAGGATTGGGGGAGAATCTTTTTCTTCCTGTCACCTGTCACCTGTCACCTGTCACCTGTTCCCTGTATTTATCTACCGCTAGATGATCTGACGATGGGATTTTCTACAGAGTCTCGATATTGCTGAACTTGGTCTGTATAAGCAATGGGTAAAACAGCTTCGACGTTTTCATGGGGACGGGGGATGATTACCCAAGATTCTAAAGTACCACCATAGACGTTTTCTGCTGCTTCCACACCAGCGGCCATAGCGGTTTTAACTTCAGAAACATCACCACGAATATTCACTGTAAACCGGGCGCTACCTACTCGGATATAACCAACTAAGGTAACTCGTCCAGCTTTTACCATCGCGTCTGCTGCTGCTAGGACTGCGGGAAAACCCTTTGTTTCTAAAGATCCAACGGCCTGTAGTGACATTATTAATCTCCTTTATGAATAAAATTATCTGCTACAAGTTATTTTGATAGCAAATTTGCTTAAAAAATCCGAAAAGGTTCAGATTTGGAAGTGAAGTGGATGGGTAAAATCGTTTCCACATTTTCCGGGGGATTGGGAACTATATAATGTGTGATCACTTGTCCACCATAAACTTCTTCTCCAGAAGCTATTCCCGCAGCAACTGCTGTTTTAACTTCCGCCACCTGTCCCCTGACGGCGACTAACAAGCGTCCGCTTTCTGCGATGCCATAATATACGATTGTGACAGCGGCAGATTTAACCATCGCGTCTGCTGCTGCGAGTACACAGGGAAAACCTAAAGTTTCGATTACGCCAACTGCCATTGGCATGGCTTGACTCTCCAGAAATCCAGAATAAGTGATATTTATTGTACGAGGCTTTGGTCCCCATTTTTTCATTTGGGGAAATTTTCTTTTTGTCAGTAGTCGGTGGTCAAGATGATGTAAACTGATGTTTATGTTTCCAAGTTTTTTACCCGCTGCTGTTGACAAGCTGACAGAACCAGCTTCTATTGCCTTGGCTCAAAGTATCCAAAGTCAAGACATTGCTACTCCTTTAAGTCCTGAACCTATTACCACTACTTACGTACATCAAGGTAGTGGCGATACTCCAATTTTATTGGTTCATGGTTTTGATAGTTCGATTTTAGAGTATCGCCGACTTTTACCCCTGCTGGCTGACAAAAATGAAACTTGGGCAGTAGATTTATTGGGTTTTGGTTTTACAGATAGACAACCGGATATTGCTTATAGTCCCTTAGCTATTAAAACTCATCTCTATTATTTCTGGAAAACCCTGATTAACCAACCTGTGATTTTGGTTGGTGCTTCTATGGGTGGTGCTGCGGCGATAGATTTTACCCTCACTTACCCGGAAGTGGTGCAAAAATTGATATTAATTGATAGTGCTGGGTTGAAAGGTGGTTCAGCATTAAGTAAATTAATGATTCCCCAGTTATATAATTTAGCAGCGGAGTTTTTACGTAATCCCAAAGTGCGCGATCGCATTTGTCGCAGTGCTTATAAAAACCCAGATTTAATAAATGCGGATGCTTTATGTTGTGGGGATTTACACTTAAAAATGCCTAATTGGAGTCAAGCTTTAATTGCTTTTACTAAAAGCGGTGGTTACAGTGCTTTTAAATTTCCGCAATTGGCAAAAATTCAACAGTCAACTCTGATTTTATGGGGTGATAATGATAAAATTTTAGGAACTAAGGATGCTCCCAAATTTAAAAAAGCTATTCCCCAAAGTCAGCTAATTTGGATTAAAGATTGTGGTCATATTCCCCACTTGGAAAAAGCAGAAATTACAGCACAACATATTTTAGAATTTAGGTAAGGAGTTAGGAGTCAGGAGTCGGGAGAAAGAATTAGAAGCAGCTAAAAATATTTTCTTTGGGGTAAAGTATTCTGAATCCTTACTAACTGCGGTATGATGTGGAGCTTAAATTCTAATCATACAACCAAGTATTATTAGAGAAATCATCTTTTTTTGTATCTGGTTTAGATTTTTCTACAATTATTTCTGGTGGTTTGTAGGATTTTCTGGGATTAACTGCTAAAGATTTAGTAATTTCTTTTGCAGGTTGTTTTACGGTTTCTTTAACAGGTTCTTTCACTGTTTCTTTCACTGTTTGCTTTTTAAGTTCATTATTTTCTTCTATAAGTTGAGAATTAGATTCAGCTAATTTTAATGCTGTTTTTTTAGTTTCATAAAGTTCTTTACCTAATTTTTCTGATAAAGATTTATGTTCAGATAATGCGGTTTTTAATTCAGTGATTTCTTGTTGCAGCGTAGTTTCTTGATTTTGGTATTTTTCCAAAGATTCCTGTAAGTTCTTGATGGTAATTTCTAATTCTGCTTTAGTAGGATTTGCGCGTTTAGCGGTGGTTTCCAAGGGTGTTTTAACTGTGGTTTCCTCAAATGTAGAAATTTCTGTTTCTGCTGTTTCTGCTGTTTCTTCTGTATCTAAGACTTTTTCTGCTGTAACTTCAATCGCAGTTTCATCGGGAGATGGGGTAAATTTTTGAGCTTCTTCTTGTAATAATTCAGTCAGACGTTTTCTAGGCATTATTTTCTCCTATTTAATTATTTTCTTATTTCTAAAGTTGCGATTTTTTGCTTTCTTAAATTACTAACTGTTCACTCATCTTTTGTTCCAAAGAATCCAACAAAGTATCCACATCTTTACCAACTTGTTCAAAACACTTTTGCGGTGCTGGTTCAGGTGCAAATTGAATTAATTTAATTTCTCCTTTACCAATACCAATCATTAAAACTTCTATTTCTGGTTTATTATTATCAATAATTCCTAGAAGTTCTTGTAGTCGGTTTTCCACTCGCACATTTAATTTTTCTACCGCTTCTTGAGGACAATAAACAAAATGCGGCTGAGGTTGTAAATCAATACCAATAGTTCCCTGACTATCGCCATTTTCTAACCACAATCCCCAAAATAAAGCAGCTAATTCTTGCTGATTTTCTTTGACAAATTTATCTAATTGTTTCCGCCACTTGGTATCCCCGGTTTCTGGTTTTGCACTGCTAAACATAATTGGTGATTGGTAATGGGTAATTGGTAATTGGTAATTCATAATTCATAATGGGTAATTGGTAAATTAACCTCCCCCTGCTCCCTGCTAGAAAGCTCCCCTGCTTATTCACTGTCACCTGTCACCTGTAAACTGTCACCTATCTTAACCCCGATTGTACACGCCAGAGATTGGTGTAAACGCCATCTTTCTCTAGCAGTTGTTCATGAGTTCCTGATTCTACTAATTGTCCATGTTCCATGACATAAATGCAATCAGCATTGCGGATGGTAGAGAGACGGTGAGCGATTGCAATTGTTGTCCTGTTAACTGTTATCCTTTCTAAAGAACGCTGAATAGCAGCTTCTGTTTCATTATCCACTGCCGATGTCGCTTCATCCAAGATTAAAATGGGCGGATTTTTCAAAACTGCACGAGCTATAGCTATTCGTTGTTTCTGTCCACCAGATAACTTTTGTCCCCGCTCTCCCACAATTGTCTCATAACCTTGGGGCAATCGCATAATAAAATCATCGGCTTCTGCGACTTTCGCGGCCATGATAATATCTTCCTGGGAAGCGTCAAATGTACCATAGGCAATATTTTCCGCTACAGTACCATGAAACAGAAACACATCCTGACTAACCAAACCAATACAACGGCGTAAATCTCGTAAATTTAAACTTTGTAAATTCACACCATCAAGAGTAATTTTACCATATTGGGCTTCATAAAATCTCAGCAAAAGTTTAACTAAGGTGCTTTTTCCTGACCCTGTTGAACCCACAATAGCAATGGTATTTCCGGCAGGAATTTCTAGAGATAAATGTTTAATTACTGGTAGTCTATCTTTATAAGCAAAAGTCACATTTTGAAACTCTACCGCACCCCGCACCAATTCCATCGGTAAATTAATATTTCCTGTATGAATCTCAATCGGAGTATCTAACAAATCCATAACTCGATTAGTAGAAGCCATTGCCCTTTGATATAAATCAAAAGTATCTCCTAATCTGGTTAAAGGCCACAATAATAATTGCACTAAAAACACTAAAGAACTATAAGCACCAACTGCTAGATTACCTGCTATGACTTGCATTCCCCCAAAAATCAATAATATTGTGAATGCTGCTAAAATAAACATTCTAATAATGGGAATATAAGCCGCAGAAAAAGCAATTGCTTTGGCATTACTAACCCGATAAGCATTACTTTCTGATTCTATCCGCGCTGCTTCATAATCTTCAGATGTAAAACTTTTAATAGTAGTAATCCCACTCAGATTATTAGATAATCTGCCATTAAGTAAACCCACCTTTTCCCGTACATTAGCATAGCGGGGAGCAAGTAATTTCTGAAAAGCTACCGAACCCCCTAGAATAAAGGGCATAGGTAACATAGCCATCCATGCTACACTAGGAGCTAAAATAAAAAAGGCGCTGCCAATAATTACAATAGTTGTAATCACTTGGATAATATCATTTGCACCCACATCCAAAAAACGCTCTAGTTGGTTAACATCATCATTGAGGATAGACATTAAACCACCCGTACTGCGTTCTTCAAAATAAGCTAATTCTAAGTCTTGTAGGTGTTTATAAGCATCCAGACGTAAATTATGCTGAATATTCTGCCCCAAATTCCGCCAAAGTAACTTATAGCGATACTCAAAAAATGATTCTAAGATCCAAGTAACGACCGTGAGAAATGATAAAATAGCGAACTGCCCAGAAATATTTTTAATACCTAACTGAGCAATGATAGAATCTTGTTGTTTGACAACCACATCCACCGCAATACCAATTAAAGCCGGTGGTGCTAAGTCAAAAACTTTATTGAGGATAGAAGCACCAGTAGCTAACCAAATTTGTCGTTGATATTCATGTCCATATTCCAGTAGACGTTGCAGAGGATGTACAAAATGCCTACGCTTTCTTGATGCTTTGTGAGATTTGATTTCTGTAGCCACAGCCCTTTAAAGTCGCGTGCATCCAATATTACCATAAATCAGGTAATAAATCCGGCTTCCTGAGCAAGAGAAGAATTATATTACTAGCAGTGTATTTTCAGAAACCTAATTAAAAATAGTTATGGGTGGGTTATTTTCAGCCAAATTAACATTAAAAATCTAAATCTTGGGCAAATATTAGTTTTAATTAACTGAATTTGTGTTATTTTACTCAAAAACCAGTATATAAAAGGAGATATAACCTTGAAAAATCAACAACTTGGAAATTTACAGACTTCAATTATAGGAATAATAGCGGCAATAATAGTGATTTTGGGGTTAAATTCCTTTGTCATTATCAATCCTGGACAAGCGGGAGTGATTAGCATCTTGGGTAAAGCTAGAGACGGTGCGTTAACAGAAGGTATCCACATTAAACCGCCATTTATCTCAGTGATAGATGTGTATGATTTAACGGTGCAGAAATTTGAAGTTCCCGCAGAAAGTTCTACCAAAGATTTGCAAAATTTAACTGCGAGATTTGCCATTAATTTTCGTCTTGATCCGATGCAAGTAGTGGAAGTAAGAAGAAAACAAGGTACACTAGAAAATATAGTTTCTAAAATTATTGCGCCCCAAACCCAGGAAGCATTTAAAATAGCAGCAGCAAAACGTACAGTAGAAGAAGCAATTACCAAAAGAAGTGAATTAAAAGAAGATTTTGATACAGCATTAGGCGATCGCTTAGATAAATATGGGATAATCGTATTAGATACGAGCGTAGTTGACTTAACCTTTTCTCCAGAATTTGCGCGAGCAGTTGAAGAAAAACAAATTGCGGAACAGAGAGCGCAAAGAGCCGTCTACATAGCAAGAGAAGCCGAACAAGAAGCCCAAGCCGAAATTAACCGCGCTAAAGGTAAAGCCGAAGCTCAAAGACTGTTAGCAGAAACTCTCAAAGCTCAAGGAGGACAATTAGTTTTACAAAAAGAAGCAATTGAAGCTTGGAAAACAGGGGGCGCACAAATGCCAAATGTGCTTGTTATGGGTGAAAATTCCCAAGGTAGTATTCCCTTTATTTTTAACTTGGGCAAAATCTCAAATCAATCTTGATTTGTATCAAAAATAAAAGGAGTCAGTCGTAGGGGCAACCCCCTGTGGTTGCCCTCTTGAGTCAGGAGTGAGCAAAAAAGAAGAAAACCATAATAGGCTGTAAATTGATATCATTAACACTGGTGGAATTTGACAAAACTGGAGCATCCTTTTTATTAACTCAATTTCACTAGAAACAAAAGCTGATTACTGACTGCTGAATGCTTACTTACTTACTTACTTACATATATAAAATATAGAGCATGAAGATTTGATTTTTCAATTCACGAAATATACCTTAATCTTCTATAATTCTATTAACTTTTACCTTTTTCCTGTCTAACCAAGTAAATTCACACATCCAATTGCTATATGTCAACTTCTAACCGCACCAACCTCACCATTTCCGAAGCCAAAAAAATCCTCAACAAATTTAACTGCTTAGATATAGCACCTGTCCTCAAACCATTAGAAAAAGCCTTAACCCGTGAGGCAATAATTTTGCTTATTAAGCAGTCTGATTACCAAATTTTAGGGATTTGTGCTGATACAGCTGAAGAAGGAATTTTGGCAATGAAAACCTATTCTCACGCTTTCGGTTATCAAGCACCAGATAATTTACCTCACCCAGAAGGTCCAGTTTATATCAAATTAAACGGTAAAAATGGACTGTGTTATTTAGATTCCTACGCCGGACATCATCGCGGTGTATTAGTTTCTTGTCAATCCTATTATGAAGGTGGAGTAAATGAAATGTATGGACATTTACCCCTGGATTTATTTGTTGGATAGGTGACAGGTGACAGGTGACAGGTGACAGGTGACAGGAAAGAGGGGTAATAGTAATCAATTACCCATTACCAATTATCAATTACCAATCACCAATTACCAATTACCCATTACCCATTACCCATTACCAAATTTTATGAGTCTTATTACATTACAATCAGTTAAAAAAGATTTTGGGATCAAAGAAATATTAAAAGATGCCACATTTAGCATTGATGCCACTGATAAAGTTGGTTTAATTGGCACTAACGGTTCTGGTAAATCAACTTTATTAAAAATGATAGCTGGGCTAGAATCAATTGATGGCGGACAAATTTTAACCAACTCTGGTGCTAAAATTATTTACTTACCTCAACAACCAGAATTAGATGAAAATCACACAGTTTTAGAACAGATATTTGCTGATAGTGGTGAACATACAAATTTAGTGCGGGAATATGAAGAACTGACGGATAAATTAGCTCATTATCCCGAAGATTCTATATTAATGTCTCGCTTATCTCTTGTCATGCAGCAGATGGATGCTACTGGTGCATGGGAATTAGAAACCAATGCGAAAATTATTCTCACAAAATTAGGAATTGCTGACTTTGATGTGAAAGTTGGCACATTATCAGGAGGTTACAGAAAGCGGATAGCACTAGCAACAGCTTTGTTAGCTGAACCAGATGTATTGTTGATGGATGAACCTACAAACCATCTGGATGCTTTATCTGTGGAATGGTTACAAAGTTATTTAAATCGCTTTCGTGGTGCATTATTTCTCATTACTCACGACCGCTATTTTTTGGATAAAGTTACTAATAGAATTATCGAAATTGATAGAGGTGACATTTACACCTATTCCGGTAATTATTCCTATTATTTAGAAAAGAAAGCTTTAGCAGAAGAATCTGCTGTAAGTAGTCAACGTAAACATCAAGGTGTATTACGTCGAGAATTAGAATGGTTAAAGAGAGGACCAAAAGCCAGAAGCACCAAACAAAAAGCCCGGATTCAACGTATTCAAGCAATGCGCGAAACTGAGTTTAAACAAGCTCAGGGTAAGGTTGATATTTCTACAGTTAGCAGACGTATTGGTAAAAAAGTTATTGAACTCAATAACATTACTAAAGCTTACAATGATAGAACTTTAATTAATGATTTTACCTATGAATTTAGTCCCGAAGATAGAATCGGGATTATTGGTGGAAATGGTTCTGGAAAATCAACTTTAATGAATATTATCACCGGACGCATTCCCCCAGATAGCGGTACTGTAGAAATTGGTAGTACAATACATATTGCTTATTTTGATCAACATTCTGAAGAATTACTATCAGCAGTTAATGAAAATCAGCGCGTAATTGATTACGTTAAGGAAGAAGGGGAATTTATCAAAATTGCTGACGGGACAAAAATTACTGCTTCCCAAATGTTAGAGAGGTTTTTATTTCCTGGAAATCAGCAATATGCACCCATTTATAAACTTTCTGGGGGAGAGAAACGGCGTTTATTTTTGTTACGCTTGCTGATTAGTACGCCGAATGTTTTGATTTTAGATGAACCGACTAATGATTTGGATGTGCAAACGTTAGCAGTTTTGGAAGAATATTTAGAAGATTTTTCTGGCTGTGTAATTGTAGTTTCCCATGATCGGTATTTTTTAGATCGTACTGTAGATACTATTTTTGCACTAGAAGAAGGTGGGAATTTACGACAGTATCCGGGTAATTATTCAGTTTATTTAGATTACAAAAAAGCTGAAGAAACTGCACAACAGGAAGCAGTTAATAGTAAAGAAAAGGCGAAAAATACCACCGAGGAAAAAACACCAACTCCAGAAACAGAAACTAAAAAACGTCGGCGTTTATCTAACTGGGAAAAACGAGAATTTGAGCAATTAGAAGGTAAAATTGCCCAATTAGAAACAGAAAAAGCAGAAACAGAAAAAGCTTTAGCAAATGTGCCACCGGGAAAATATACCCAAGTGCAAAATTTATATGAACAGGTAGAAGCACTCAAGCAAGCTATAGATGTGGCCACAGAACGCTGGTTAGAATTAGCGGAAATGGATGCGTAGAGAAGGCAGAAGGCAGGAGGCAGAAGGCAGAAGTAAAAATTCTCGTTCCCATACTCTGTATGGGAATGAATTATAGAAGTCTCTGACTTCTATTAAAGCAGAGGCAGAGCCTCTGTTATGTCATTCCTAGCCGGAGACTAGGAACGAGATATTTTCTTCTTACTGTCACCTGTCACCTGTTCCCTGATTTAAGAATTATTTACGTCTTCCCCAGGCCAAGGTTGATCTACACTTATTACCCAAGGGATACCATTATTTACTGGTGAACTAATACTAATTTTGGCTTTATTAGCAAAACGCTTTAACTTATCTGCCAAATAGGGAACATTAATCATGATATTTTGGTAACTTTCGATATCATGACAAACCATCATTAATATTAAAATACCACCATTAACCTTAAAATACCAATGGCAACTGGATAAGACAACGCGCACCGTATTTTCACACGCTAGGAAAAAGCGTTTTTTAGTAACTTCTTCCAGTTGACTCATTAATAATTCGCTGATTTGCGTAGTTTTATAGGTAGGCAAATCATCTGGAGAAAGGTGTGATTTAGTCATATAATGTCGTCCTTTTTGAAAAGAACAAGATACTGACGTAATCTCTATTATTCTTGATAATTAGAATCTTAAATTACGTCAAATTTTGAGATATTCCTATCTGACAACCGTTCACTCCCTTATGAATGTTTATATAGTTGATATTTGCTCTCATCTAATTTTCCACATATTTTCTTTATAAATTGAAATACAAAACTTTATGAAGTTTTGTTAATATTGGCAAATCTAGATGCAGAACAGGTTTGAGAACCCGTTGAGTTTTTAAGTGTTTTCAGAAAATTTACATAAATATATACAAATATACAATCAATCTCTCAACAAAATTGAGGAGAAAAATTTGTACCTAGCCAGCAAATTGGCAAAATGTTGTGATATATTAGCCATCAATTTCAGGACTTACGCAAAATATCTCTCCAACCCTCTTTCCTTCGTGTCCTTCGCTCCTATGCCTTCGGCACGCTTCGCGAACGTGGTTCATTCTTCCGTGACTTATGGGTAAGTCCTAAATTTAATAAGATGAATTAAATAAGACCAAATATTTTTTAATTCATGAAAAAATTAAAAATATATTAAGTATAATTATAATCAAAAATTAAACGAGATAATGATAACTATTGGTTTGATTATAAACAATAATCAGGAAGATAAAAATATGCAAGTTAGCGCCCGTAATGCACTCAAAGGCACTGTCAAAAAAGTTGTACCTGGGTTGGTTAATTCTGAAGTAATAATAGAAATAGCTCCTGGAGTTGAAGTAACTTCAATCATTACTAAAACTTCGGCTGACAACCTAAAAATTCAAGAAGGTAGTCAGGTTTATGCTGTAATTAAAGCCACTGATGTGATCATTGCCACTGACTAAAATAGTAAATTTTTAGTCTTGATTAATTTCTAAAAAATCAATTATTCAAAAATTTTGGGTGGGTACTTTACTTACCCAAAATTAATTTACATTTGTCTGAATTTTATGTATTTAAATAAGTTTTATAGGTAGATTTGACTACAATTAAAACATAAATTGTTTTGCTTAATTTACCATTAAAGTTGGTAAAAGTCAACATGAACTTTCAATACAACTCATCATTGCATCTGTGTTCACAACCGTGTGAGCGATACAAAAAAAGAGAGATAGAAAACTCTACCTCTCACCAGGGTATGTATAAATTATTGAAACATTAAACCGAATCAGATTTTAGTATCTGCTGGGTTTGTGAACGATGAAGCTTAAAACTTGGCACTGTTTGATGTTGTCAAAACCAACAACACGAATATAGCAGTTACCATACAGAGAACGACAAGCTTGAACTTCGCTCAATACTTCACGGGTGGTTTTAGCACCAAACAAAGGTAACTTCCACATTGTCCAGAAAAGTTCGGTAGGTTCAGAAGTTTCGTTAAACTCAACTGCTGGGATATAACCTTGACTTAAAATGTACTGAACTTGCTTTTCAATTTGCGCGTCAGACAGAGGAGGAAGATAGGAAAGGGTTTCGTAACGACGCTCTTTTGGTAAAGTTTGCATAGCTGTTGTTAGTTAAGTGGCTATTTTTTACTATTTGGTTTTTGGCACTTAAGCCTATCCTAATCAGATAAATTATCTAAATCAGGATCTGAGATTTTCTGCTGTTCTGTTTTTGGGCTGGGACTTGATAAATCTAGTTGCGTGATGCGTTCGAGATGCTGGCGACGCTGTTTCATATTGGCTTCCTGAATGCCAGTACGCACCATTTCCGGTAAGAAATCGGTTACTTCCTCTGCTATGTGTTCCCGGACAGTCATTATCCGCAAAGCCAAATCTGACTTTACTAGAAACAGTTCCTCTATGTACGCTTCTCCGTCTTGAATTTTCCCGGCAGAAAAGTTTTGCAACCAATGTGCTAGAGGAGGATTAGTTTCGCCTAGCTGCGCCAAAACAGTCATAAGTGCCTGATAAGTCAGATAACTTTGGAGAGTTTTGGCTGTGTCTTTTGCAATTTGCTTGAGATTCATGCTTGACCCAGCCCCATAGATTTTAGATTTTGGATTTTGGATTTTAAATTGCTCTAATAGTCCAAAATCGCAAATCCTAAATCATCAGACGGTATCCATTGCTTCAAACTCGAACTTGATTTCTTTCCACAGTTCGCAAGCAACGGCCAACTCAGGAGACCACTTAGCAGCTTCGCGGATAATGTCGTTACCTTCACGAGCCAAGTTGCGTCCTTCGTTACGAGCTTGGATACAAGCTTCTAGTGCTACGCGGTTAGCGGTTGCACCAGGAGCGTTACCCCAGGGGTGTCCTAATGTACCACCACCAAATTGTAGTACGGAGTCATCACCAAAGATTTCTACCAATGCGGGCATATGCCATACGTGGATACCACCGGAAGCAACTGCCATTACACCAGGCATAGAAGCCCAATCTTGGGTAAAGTAGATACCGCGAGACTTGTCTTGCTCAACATAGTTTTCACGTAGCAAGTCAACGAAGCCCATTGTGATGCCGCGTTCACCTTCCAATTTACCCACAACAGTACCAGTGTGGATGTGGTCACCACCGGACATCCGCAGGGTTTTAGCTAATACACGGAAGTGGATACCGTGGTTCTTTTGACGGTCAATTACAGCGTGCATCGCGCGGTGGATGTGCAACAACAGACCGTTATCACGACACCAACGAGCCAAGGTGGTGTTAGCGGTGAAACCTGCGGTCAAGTAGTCGTGCATGATGATGGGCATTTCGAGTTCTTTAGCGAACTCAGCACGCTTGAGCATTTCTTCGCAGGTAGGCGCGGTTACGTTTAAGTAGTGACCTTTGATTTCGCCGGTTTCTGCTTGTGCTTTTTTGATCGCTTCTGCTACAAACAAGAAACGGTCTCTCCAACGTTGGAAAGGAGCGGAGTTGATGTTTTCGTCGTCTTTGGTGAAGTCCAAACCACCACGCAAACATTCGTATACTGCACGTCCGTAGTTCTTAGCAGATAGACCTAATTTGGGCTTAATTGTACAACCCAACAAAGGACGACCATACTTGTTCAATTTGTCGCGCTCAACTTGAATACCGTGTGGAGGTCCTTGGAAGGTTTTCAAGTAAGCTACGGGGATGCGTAAGTCTTCTAAACGCAATGCACGTAAAGCTTTGAAACCAAATACGTTACCTACAATAGAGGTCAACATATTGGTTACAGAACCTTCTTCAAATAAGTCTAAAGGATAAGCTACGTAAGCAATATATTGGTTATCTTCACCAGGAACTGGTTCGATATCATAACAACGACCTTTGTAACGATCTAGGTCGGTTAACAAGTCTGTCCATACTGTTGTCCAAGTACCAGTAGAGGACTCAGCAGCTACAGCCGCACCAGCTTCTTCAGGAGGAACTCCGGGTTGGGGGGTCATCCGAAATGCTGCTAACAGGTCTGTATCTTTAGGTGTGTAATCAGGTGTGTAATAAGTAAGTCTGTAATCTTTTACCCCAGCTTGATACCCAGATTTGCTCTGAGTCGAAGTTTGCGCGTAAGACATATTTTCCTTCCAAGAAGTCACTCTTTATTACTATCAAATCACGTTATGTGCAACTTCTTATCGCCCTTTTTCTTTCTCGTTTTCTCATGATAACTATAAGAAAAACTTATATAGAAAAGACGGAGGTGGGCGGATATAGCGTTATTAGTGCTACAAAAAGCTGGCAGCGGTTGTAGTTTACCGCATATCTTCTTTTATATGTAGGCGTACTGTGACACGCTTTTAATTTTTCTTTACCCGCACACAAAGTGTTTTCTATCTCTTATGCTAACCCTACTAAACCTGATTAGTTTTAGGGAAACTTCGGAACTTTACAGGCATTCTTGGAAGTTATCCCCTCAAAATCGGAATAATTCGGGTTTTTGGGCTATATAGCTTTCATTCCCGTTTTTCCTTTCCTGATATCTTGCCCTGATAGGAGAAAAAGATATGGAGGAAACTTTGTTAACTGTGGTTTAGCTCAAGGGTGGGCGCAGGATAAAAAATTGCACACGACGCAATTTGTAACTTGACTCACAATATATCAAGATTTGGATAAGTTATTCTTTGAAACTTTTTAACTTTTATATTTAAATTTCTTATATAAGAAAAATTTTAACTTTTTGTTAAGATTGCTTTACAACTGTGTACATATCAGTGTATCACAAGTCATCTAAACTGCACTGCTGACAAACAGATACAATGTATTCACGGAGTATAATATTCAAACTTTATACTGAAAGCATTTAACTGTACTCAGTTATTTGATGATCTTGGGGTTCATATTTATGATGTTTGAATAAACAATTAAGCCCAAAATGTTAATGGTATTGGCATACAAATTTATGCCAGTCTCATCGCTTATCTAATTTGACAACTTGTATATGTTCCTAAAGAATGGGGTGAAAAAATGTTAGATAAATTCCGCTATCTTCAAGCTTGTATGTGTTCACAAATCAGTTATGTTCATTAGATGGAAGATATTATGAAATGTTGACATTTTTACCCTTAATAGGACTACCATATCTAAATATGTAAAGTTCTGTAACAGTATTCAACATTTCTGATTTATCAGCAATATTTTGTAAATCTGGTATTTCATTTTCTGGAATATCAGAATCACCATTTACATTTAATAATTGCTCTGAAGTAATTTGATAACCATATTCTTTTTCCAAAAATATAGAGTAAAACAGGGTTAATTTGTGCTTCTCCAGATCGGATTAATTTACTTACCCCTTTGTTTGAATTGATATAGGAATAAGAACTAAAGGTGCTTGAAGATTTCTACCACCATCATTTGCTGTCCAAGTGACCATTCCATAAGCTAAAAATAAAGTTCTTAAACCTCTTTCTTCTAAATTGCTAATGCTGCGTTTATAAATAGTTTGTATTTTCTTGATAACTTCTGTATTTATCTCTTTATTTATTTCAGTATAGTCTTTAGACCTGTCCGAAATATATAACGAAAAAATGGTAGAACGGTAAATGGAAAATATACCGTGGTTCTACCGAAGATGAAAAATATTACCAATTATATACATATGTACCCAAAACGCGCTAGGGGTATACTGGGTCTATTTAGATATCTCCGAAAATGAACTATGCGTAACTTGAAACGGTTTGCCTTCTCGTCAGGTGTTGACTCTTGCCCCTGATGTGGGTAATAAGTTATGGGTGGGAACCAGCGAAGGGTTAGCGTGGTTAATGCCTACAATGGAAAAAGCACGGCCTCATTTTGGTTTTGGGCGGAGTGTGAAGTAAGGACTGGGAACTGGGGACTGGGGAAAAAAATTTTAGATTTTAGATTTTAGATTTTAGATTGGAGTTAACAAAAACAATCCAAAATTCAAAATCCAAAATCCAAAATAAATAACTCCTACCTCCCCTACCTCCTGCCCCCTGCCCTCACAGGGGTAGGTTTTTAATATTATCTGTTGAGGCAGGACCACCGAAGACAAGGAGGTATTGTAGACAAGGAAGATTTTATACAAAAAATGTACTTCGGCTTCGCTCAGTACAAGGTCTGTTTAGCCTCAGTTTTTGTTACCAATTGTACATTTTTGTTACGTATTTCCTCCCTTGTCACCTTGTCTGCCTTGTCCTCCAAGTCTTGCCCTCACGACAATGTAAAATACCTACCCTTGTGAGCTGCCCCCTGCCCCCTGCCTCCTGAATGAACTCCTTGAACTCCTGAACTCCTGATTATGCCAATTACTACCCAGCAATTAATACAATGGAAACAGCAAGGACGGGCAATTGTCGCTTTGACTGCTTGGGATTATGCGATCGCTCAACTGTTAGATACAGCTGGTGTAGATTTAATCTTGGTGGGTGATTCTCTGGCAGTTATGCTGGGATATGAAACCACTCTGCCAGTTACGTTAGAAGAAATGATCCACCATGCTAAAGCTGTGCGTCGTGGTGTAAAACGGGCTTTGGTGGTGGTAGATTTACCATTCTTAACTTATCAAGAAAGTGTTTCCCAAGCGATGCACTCTGCTGGCAGAATACTGAAAGAAACTGGCGCACAGGCGGTAAAATTAGAAGGTGGCTATCCGGCAATGGTCGAAACTGTAGCCCGGTTGGTACAAGCTGGTATTCCTGTCATGGGTCATGTGGGTTTAACACCGCAATCAGTACATCAACTCGGTTTGCGACAACAGGGCAAAACTCAGACCGCAGGAGAGCGCATTTTCAATGAGGCGATCGCTCTAGAACAAGCTGGTGTATTCTCTCTAGTCTTAGAACATATCCCCGCCAATTTAGCATTAGAAATTACTCAAAAAGTACGTGTTCCTACCATCGGCATCGGTGCGGGTGTTGATTGTGATGGTCAAGTATTGGTGACTTCTGATGTTTTGGGGCTTTCAGAAAAACAGCCACCCTTTGCTAAAGTTTATACAAACTTACGAGAACAAATTACCAACGCAGTCCAAAGTTACGCCTTAGAAGTGCGCGGTGGACAATTTCCTAATTAGTTATTGGTGATTGGTCATTAGTTATTAGTCATTGGTCATTAGTTTAATTTTACCCAATCACCAGTCACCAATCACCAATCACCAATGTCATTTAGGTACATCTGAGTAATTCTATTACTATAGAGTACGTAAGGCTGCTAGTTTGTTATAGAAACACATAATTTTTGCTGAATTGTTGCGGATAAGGACTAAACTTAAAAATCTTGTACAGCAAATTCGTAAGCAGTCAGGAGTCAGGAGTCAGAATGTTTTATCAAACAGTAGATTATCAAATATATGATTTTGGACGTAACTGTTAAAAACCTGACTGCTGACCGCTAATAGCTAAATGCTTGCGGAAAACCTATCATTGTAAATGAAGTAATCATGTCTAAGGTTCTTGTTTCCGATCCCATTGACCAAGCTGGTATTGACATTCTTTCCCAAGTTGCTACAGTTGATGTCAAAACAAATCTAAAACCAGCAGAACTAATAGAAATTATTGGTGAGTATGACGCGCTGATGATTCGTTCTGGAACTCGCGTTACTCAAGAAATTATTGAAGCCAGTACCCAATTAAAAATTATTGGCCGTGCTGGTGTGGGTGTGGATAATGTGGATGTTCCTGCGGCTACCCGTAAAGGTATTGTAGTCGTTAATTCCCCAGAAGGAAATACCATTGCGGCTGCCGAACACGCATTAGCAATGATGTTATCTTTATCTCGTCATATCCCCGATGCTAATGCTTCTGTAAAAAGGGGAGAATGGGACAGAAAAACTTTTGTCGGTGCGGAAGTCTATAAGAAAACCCTGGGTATTGTGGGGTTAGGAAAAATCGGTTCTCATGTTGCTCATGTAGCTAAGGCAATGGGGATGAAGTTATTAGCTTATGATCCCTTTATTTCTACAGAAAGAGCAGAACAAATTGGTTGTCAGTTGGTGGAATTAGATTTATTATTCCAACAAGCAGACTATATCACTTTACACATTCCCAAAACTCCAGAAACTGCCAATTTAATCAACGCTAAAACTTTGGCGAAGATGAAACCCACCACCAGAATTATTAACTGTGCTAGGGGGGGAATTATTGATGAGGCAGCATTGGCAGGGGCGATTAAAGAAGGTAAAATTGCAGGTGCAGCTTTAGATGTATTCGACTCTGAACCTTTGGCAGAATCTGAGTTGCGATCGCTGGGTAAAGATATAATTCTCACACCCCATTTAGGTGCATCTACTGCCGAAGCCCAAGTAAACGTAGCCATAGACGTGGCAGAACAAATCCGCGATGTGTTGTTAGGACTACCAGCCCGTTCTGCGGTAAATATTCCTGGACTCGGACCCGATATCTTGGAAGAACTCAAGCCGTATATGCAGTTAGCGGAAACCTTGGGTAACTTGGTAGGACAACTGGCAGGTGGCAGGGTGGAAACACTGAATGTTAAACTACAAGGGGATCTGGCTACTAATAAGAGTCAGCCTTTAGTAGTAGCGGCGCTGAAAGGGTTGCTTTACCAAGCTTTGCGGGAACGGGTAAATTATGTCAATGCCAGCATAGAAGCCAAAGAAAGAGGTATTCGGGTAATTGAAACCAGGGATGCTTCAGCAAGAGACTATGCAGGTTCGCTACATTTGGAAGCTACAGGTACTTTAGGTACTCACTCTGTCACAGGTGCTTTGTTGGGTGATAAGGAAATTCACTTAACTGATGTGGATGGTTTCCCCATTAATGTGCCACCTAGCAAATATATGCTGTTCACCTTACACCGGGATATGCCAGGAATTATCGGTAAACTCGGTTCTTTACTGGGCAGTTTTAACGTTAACATTGCCAGTATGCAGGTAGGAAGGAAAATCGTCCGTGGTGATGCAGTAATGGCTTTAAGTATTGATGATCCTTTACCAGATGGCATCTTGGATGAAATTAAACAAGTATCTGGTATTCGGGATGCTTATACAGTAACACTTTAAAACAGGTGACAGGTGACAGGTGACAGGTGACAGTTATATTCTTTATTCCCTGTTTCCTGTTCCCCGTTCCCTGTTCCCTGTACTAGTAATTTAAAATTCTATGGCAAATACTTGGTGGGAACTGAAAATTTTATGTGAACCAGACCTAGAAGATTCTATCTTTTGGCGACTGGAAACTTTTGGCTGTCGTGGTACTGCTATTGAAAGCAAAGGAAATTCATCGCTGTTAAAAGCTTATTTGCCTAGCTTTCAAGCACAATTATTAGATTTATCGGCGTTATCTTTATGGTTGCGTCAAGATGCTTTGTGTATCGGGTTGCCTTCTCCGCTGTTACACTGGAATTTGATTGATGAGGAAGACTGGTCTAGTAGTTGGAAACAATATTGGCAACCTCAAGATATTGGCGATCGCTTCTTGATCAACCCCGCATGGCTACCATTACCTGCATCATCAGAACGGTTGGTGATTCGTCTTGATCCTGGTGTTGCTTTTGGTACAGGTAATCACGCCACAACTCAACTATGTCTAGAATCTCTGGAAATGCGCCTAAGTGCAATTCCTGATTCTTTTATAGGTACAGAAAATAAAAAAGATTCCCTAGTAATTGCGGATATTGGCTGCGGTTCTGGTATCCTTTCTGTAGGTGCTATACTCCTGGGGGCAAAAAAAGTTTATGCAGTTGATAATGATCCTTTGGCGGTAAAATCAACTTTGAGCAATCGCACCCTTAATGATATTAATTCAGAACGCTTGATCCCAGCCTTGGGTAGTGTGGACGTTTTGACAAAAATAATTGATCAGCCAGTTGATGGTATTGTTTGTAATATTTTGGCTGATGTCATTATTGAGTTAATTCCAGAAATGGCAGCTATTATTAAACCAAGTACCTGGGGTATTTTTAGTGGTATTTTATTAGAACAATCTAAAGCTGTGGCTGATGTTTTAGAACAAAATGGTTGGGTTGTGGCTACCCTGTGGAAACGCAAAGAATGGTGTTGTTTAAATGCCAGACGTTCTTAAAAACTGGTGACTGGTGACTGGGGACTGGGGACTGGGAAGATTAATAACCCATTACCCATTACCAATCACCAATCACCAATCACCAATCACCAATCACCAATCACCAATCACCAAATTAAACCAGTTTTTGCAGATGTTGAATTAATTGTGGTGCTTGCAGTACACCTTCAATTCTATCTACAGGTTGACCATTCTTAAATAATACCAAGGTTGGTAAAGCTGCAATTTGATATTGACTAGCTAATTGAGTGTATTTCTCAGTGTCAATTTTGACAATTCGTAAACGGTCTTTTAATTGCAGATTCACTTGTTCTAAAATTGGTCCCATCATCTGACAAGGACCACACCATTCAGCGTAAAAGTCTACTAACACTGGTACATCAGAACCAGAGAGCATTTCTTCAAAGCTGTTAAATTGCTTTTTAGTTGTCATGATGGCACACACCAATTTTTGATTGTTTGTTTTAATGGTAGTTCTTAGAAATTAGAATCGGTGGAATTTTATTTTTTCTTGAGAAATTTTGCGGTTTCTTGATATTGGTTGATGTTCTCAATAAATTTATTAAGTATTGTTTCTAAATTTAAACATTTTCTTTTTTTGTGGTGATCAAATCGTATCGGCTCAATAAGTAGGGGAAAAAGAAAAAACGCTAAAGTGAGCAAGGGAGACAAAACCTAGAAATCTTCAATTTGAGGATTTAGTGACTTTATTTGAAGCCTTTGGTTTTTCTTTATTACGTATCAACGGTAGTCATCACATTTTTACTCATCCAACTATCCCAGAACTTATTAACTTACAAAATTGCAATGGTAAAGCTATTCCTTATCAAGTTCGGCAATTTTTAATATAGGAATAATATTTGATACCTGAAATTGTTTGCGTAGTCAGATAAAACGCAAAAGGTAATATGCAAAAGGGTTTCAGAGAATTTAGGTGTACGGATTTTTTTCAAAAATCAAATATGAGTCCTATATTAATTGAAGAATATTCCTTAACTTTGGAGGATGAGCAATGAAACACTATCATATTAATATTTTTTACAGTCAAGAAGATGAAGGTTATATTGCCGATATTCCTGATTTAAAATATTGTTCAGGTTTTGGTTTAACTGAAGAAGAAGCACTGCAAGAAGTTCTTAAAGCTAAAGCTGCTTGGTTAGAAGCTGCGAAAATAGAAGGTAAACCTATTCCAGAACCAAGATATAAACCTGTAATTTATCAGATAGCTTCATAGCTTTATAGTCTTATGGAAACATTAAATTATAGATAATATTGTAAATATTCTATGTATTGTTCTAATTTTTCTTTTTCTGCTTCACAATCCATACAACTAATATATATATATTCTATGTCTATTGCTTGATCATCATCAAGATAGGATCTATTTTTTAAATTATCCAACCTTTTTACATATTCTATATACTTATTTAAATCCTCTTCTAGATTTTGAATACAGACATCTTTATAAGCAATCTGCCTTTGCAATTGCTGTAATTTATTTCGACAAATCTTATTCTGACGTAAAACACTGGAAGTAATATTTTCTGATGTTATATCTAACTTATGCTTTAAAATACTGTTATCTTCTGCCAACTCTTTAACACGATTATCCAGATCAATTTTCTCTATTGTAACTACTTCTAGTTGGTATTCTTTCTGATTAAAATTCCTTGTTAATTCATTGAAATTATCTGTTAATTCATTAAAATCTTCTGTTAATTCATCAAAACTTTCCGCTAATATATTGAGACGTTCAAGGATTTCAGATTTTTCAAATTCCAATTTTTTGATCACAGCATCTTTTTGAGCAATCTGTTTTTGTAATTCCTCAGTCAAACCACTAATATTACCATCTTTAAATACACTTAATTCACTTTCAACACCTCTTAATTTTCTTTCAACATCTCTTAAATCAGCAGTTAAAGAATCTCTTTCCTCTTCTAATTCTTGAATACGATTATTACTATCTTCTATAGTTGTTTTTAACTCTAATTCTTTTTCAGTAACGCTTATTTCCAACTGCTTTACTTTTTGAATATTTTGATTTTTCTCATCTTCTAACTTCTTAATCTCATTATCTTTTTGAGCAATCTGAGATTCTAACCTTTCTATATTAATATCTATAGGTTTATTATTTAAAACTTCAATTTCACCTTCTAATTGTTGCACACGACTATTCAAACTCAATTTCTCTTGTGTCAGTAATTCACAAGTAGATTTTTCAGTAATAACACTTGCTTCTAATAAAGATATCTTTTGTAAATTCTCACTCTTTTCTATTTCCAAACTCTGAATTAAATTATCCTTGTGAATTATCTCATCTTGAAGATTTTTTAAATCATTTTTGATTTTTTCCAACTCAATATTATTATCAGTTCTAGACTGTAAATCTTTAACTAACTCTTCACATCTAAATTCTAAACCCCTCAACTTTGGTGTTAATGAATTAATCTCATTTTCTTTTGTAGCGATGATAGACTTGAGAACTTCCAGAGATTGATTAAAAGTATTCTTTTCTTTAAGAAGAATCTCATTCGTCTGTTTAATAACTTCAAAATCTTGGTTAATCGATTGAAGTTTTATTACAGTTTCATTGCGTTCATTCATTAACACCTGAACTTTATCTAGAACTAAATCCCATGTTTTATCTTCTAAATTCTCCTTATAAACAATACCACCCAACTTTTGAATAAAGGATTTTTGGTTAGTTTCTAAATCTTGATTTCTTTGTGTAAAAATAGTATTTTGTATCTGTAACTTATTATTTAACTCTAAAGTTGTTTGATATTCTTGAAGCAAAGTATTAATTTGTTGTTCTAGCTTTTGAATCTCTTTTTGTAAAGATTCATTATCACCAGTCAATATCTCAACTTTTTTATTCAAATGTTTAAACTGAGAAAATATATCTAAAAAAACTTTAGTGATTAAATTATATTTAGCCACATTCTGAACATTTTGTGTATCAATATTTAATTGCGGTTGATTATGTTCTTTAAATAAAAGATAACTCAAAATTAAGATAATACCTATCAAGATAGCAATGGTAATCATACAAATACCCCTTTCAGTAACTAATTAGGTAAAGTTGTATTGGTAAAGATATATAACAACTCAGTTAATATTATAACGAAACTAAAATATTTACTATCAGGACAAATGCTTATCATATTAATTTTTATTATACAAGTACGTAAGTTGGGTTGAGGAACGAAACCCAACATCTTTATAATGTTATTGCCTTGGGTTGCACTTTGTTTAACCCAACCTACGAATATAATATAGAGGCATTACTTAAAAATTCAGGTATAATTTAATAAAAAATATCACTTTAACTTTTTATGTCAGCAAAAGATATATTTCACAATACTGTTAAAATAGCCTTAGAAAAGGATAGTTGGTTAATTACTGATGATCCTTAGGGTAATTAATTAAATACTTACACTTCTTTTCAAACTCATCAATAAAACGCTCTCCAGCATCAATATTTCTATTGGCAAAATAATCAATAATTTCTGATCAATCACGACTAGCTTCTGGAGAAATAATATGTGTTTTCATACTTATCTCTCTCTCGCTTGACGCAACTTATCCCGCAATTGTGCAATTACCACATCTCCCTCAATACCTTCCCCTCTATCCAATTGTTCAATAGCAACATCAACCTTTTCCCGTGTTTCTTCTACCCACTGCTGATAACCCTTATCCCACTCTAAAAGCAATTTCAAAGCTTTACTAATCACATCTTCAGGGTTAGCATACCTACCTGTGGCAATTTGCGCTTGAATAATTTTTTCTAATTCCGGTTCAATTTGGATATTCATGATTTATTCTGGTATTTGACCTATATATATTTTATATTTTATTATTAACACTTCTCTTCCTTTGTGTCTTTGCGTGAAATAAAAAAATCTCAAAATTTGCTATACCTCAAAATTTGCTATACTATAAACACACCTAAAAACTCATCTATTATTAACCATAAAATATATGACTCTTGCCCAATCTCACCAATATTTATCCCCAGAAGAATACTTAGAAGCTGAAAAATCCAGTCCTATTAAACATGAATATATTCAAGGGCAAATTTACGCAATGGCAGGTGCTAGTGATGCCCACGTGACAATCACTACTAATTTAGTTGCTCTTTTAAGAAATCATATTCGCGGTACAGGATGCCGTCTTTATGTTGCTGATATGAAAGCAAGAATTGAAACTCTGGATATTTTCTATTATCCTGATCTCATGGTAACTTGCGATCCAAGAGATACAGATTTTGAATATTTTAAACGCTATCCAAGTTTAATGATTGAAGTTTTATCACCTGCAACTGAAGCCTTTGATAGAGGTGATAAATTCATTGACTATCAAGAATTAGAAACATTACAAGAATATGTTTTAGTGAGCCAAAATCGTCAAAGAGTTGATTGTTTTCGTCGCAATAATCAAGGAAGATGGGAACTTTATATTTATAGAGGTAATCAACAATTGGAGTTAACAAGCGTAAATTTTAACTGTCTTTTAACCGATGTTTATGAAGATGTTAATTTTCCTAGTCGATAAGCTTCAATTTCTGCTGTAACCATCAATCAATGATATTATGCAAATAATCTCATTATCACCCAAAACATGACCCAAAAAATTACCCAAGTTGATGCTTTCACCCATACACCATTTACAGGCAACCCTGCCGCAGTTTGTGTATTAACAACTCCCCAACCAGACGACTGGATGCAACAAGTCGCCCAAGAAATGAATTTATCAGAAACGGCTTTTTTGATCAGAGAAAATGACGGTTTTAATCTGCGTTGGTTTACCCCATCAGTAGAAGTTCCTTTATGTGGTCATGCCACTTTAGCCAGCGCCCATGTATTATGGTCAGAAGGTCATTTATCACCAGAACAAGAAGCCCGTTTCTATACAAAAAGTGGTTTATTAATCGCTCAGAAAAAAGATAATTGGATTGAGTTAGATTTTCCTGTAAATTATTCCCAAACCCTAGAACCACCATCAGCATTAAATGAAGTTTTAGGAATAGATTATAAATCAGTTTACCTCAATTCTCTAGGTTATTTAGTAGAAGTTGCATCTGCGGAATTAGTGCGAGAAATGCAGCCGAATTTTCAACAGATGAAAAAATTACCCGTTGCTAATGTAATTGTTACCAGTATTGGTGATGGAGAATATGATTTTGTATCGCGGTTTTTTGCTCCAGGATTAGGTATTGATGAAGATCCAGTGACTGGTGCTGCACATTGTTGTTTAGCCCCATTTTGGCGTGAAAGGCTAAAAAAAGATGAGTTTTTAGCTTATCAAGCTTCTAGTCGTGGGGGTGTGGTTAAGATTTTTTATCCTGGGGAAAATCGCGTTTTTTTAGCTGGACAAGCTATAACTGTAATGCGCGGTGAGTTATTAGGTCACAGGTGACTGGGGACTGGGGACTGGTGACTGGTGACTGGGGACTGGTGACTGGGGACTGGTGACTGGTGACTGGTGACTGGTGACTGGTGACTGGGTAATCAATTTTATATTTCCTAATTAACTATCAAATATCAAATATCAATTCTCACCAATTACCAATTACCAATTACCAATTACCAATTACCAATTACCAATTACCAATTACCAATTACCAATTACCAATTACCAATTACCAATTACCAATTACCAATTACCCAATGTCTACTAAACAGATAAAGATTAAAAGTAATAAAAGTGTCTTCAAACCTTGTGACTGGCCGATTGCAAATTTACCAGGATTAAGTCCAGAGGAACTTTTAAAATTGCAAAGTTGTGATATTAAAACTACACTGGATTTAGTTAAACAAGGGAAAACACCAGCAGCTAAACTTGCATTAGCAAGTAAATTACAAGTCAATCTTCAATATGTTCATAAATGGGTGGCTTTAGCGGATCTGGCACGTCTTCCCAGTGTGGGTACTCAATATTGTGGTTTATTGCTTCATGCGGGTGTCATTTCTGTTGTGCAATTGGCGGAAATTCCTAGCCATAAATTACATCAGCAAATTATGCGTTTGCAAGTAGCAACTTTTCAACGACGTGATTTATGTCCAGCTGTGGAATTGGTGCAACAATGGAGTCAACAAGCAAAGGTAATTGGTAATTGGTAATTGGTAAATAATTATTCCCTATTTCCTATTCCCTTTTTACTGTCACCTGTCACCTGTCACCTGTCACCAGTCCCCAGTCACCAGTCACCAGTCACCAGTCACCTACTCTTTAATTAACACACCATTTAAGAAAATATCAGCCAAACCTTCAGCCATCTGTTGCATTTCTTGGGGTGATGCGTTGGGTTCGATGAGGGTATTATCAGAAAAACCTGCGATCGCAAACATTCCCAAAAACACCTTAGCCACTAATTTAGCATCCATCTGGCGATAGATTCCTTTATCCATTGCCGTTTGAAAAAATGCTTCTGCCACATCTGTCATTTTATCAATGACTTCGGTTTGAATGCGATCGCGCAAATCTTGATGAAACTGCACTTCCATGAAACAAACTCGCATCATGTCCACATTTTTCCGCATATTCCACATTCTACGGCGCATTACCTGGGCTACAGCTTTATAACTACCCATTTCACTCAATTCTGTCAACAAATCTGTGAGAATTTCCACCCAGCCATTTGTCGCCACCTCTACCAAAATTGCCTTTTTATTGGCAAAATGACGAAAGAGCGTACCCTCAGCCACACCTGCGGCCTGTGCTAAATCACGGGTTGTAGTACCATCAAATCCCTGAGATGCAAATAACCGCTGTGCCGCCTGAAGAATGCGATCACGGGTTTGAGCTTCTGAGGGAGGGAGAGAATGAAAAACTCGCATAGTAGTTATTGCTATATCTCAGGAACACGACTTGTAGCAATATTGTCTAACATCAAATCCAAAAAGCGCAGAAAGCTTAATATAAGATTAACTCTCTGTTTGCTAATTAACCTAATTCTCAAGAAGTGTAAATTTACTTTAATTTTTGCTATGAAACAGTCGATTTTGGATTTTAGATTTGGAATTTTGGATTGGTTAAAGGATAAAACGAAAAAGTCTCCATTCTCCAATGTTATCAGTCGTCTGTTGGCAGTTGCTTTAGTGGTGCTGATATTTGGTGTGAGTTTCACTACCCCAGCAGCTTTAGCACTGCAACCCCAGCAAACTTCCATTCAACCTTATTTAGATCGGGTGGTGAAGGAGTTAACAGAATTTACCCTCGATAATGGGCTGAAATTCATAGTTTTAGAACGACATCAAGCCCCTGTAGTTTCCTTTGTCACCTATGCTGATGTTGGTGGTATAGATGAACCTGATGGCCAAACAGGAGTAGCGCATTTTTTAGAGCATTTGGCTTTTAAAGGTACAAAACGCATTGGTACAACAGACTATCAAGCCGAAAAACCATTATTAAACCAGTTAGAACAATTAGATCAGCAAATTAGAACCGCCAAAGCTCAAAATAAAACAGAAGACTTAGCAAAGCTACAAACTGAGTTTAAATCATTAGAAAATCAGGCTCAGAAGTTGGTTAAGCAAAACGAAATAGGTAAAATTGTTGAGCAAGCGGGAGGTGTAGGTTTAAATGCTACTACTTCTAGTGAAGCTACTCGTTATTTTTACAGTTTTCCCGCTAATAAATTGGAACTGTGGATGTCTTTAGAGTCAGAGCGATTTTTAGAACCTGTTTTTCGGGAGTTTTATAAAGAAAGAGATGTAATTTTAGAAGAACGACGGATGCGTGTAGAAAATTCTCCCGTCGGTTTCATGGTAGAAAAATTTATGGATACTGCTTTTAAGGTCCATCCCTACAGAAGACCGGTAATAGGTTATGACGAAGATATCCGTAATCTTTCACCAGCAAATGTCAAACAATTTTTTGATAATTATTATGTTCCCAGTAATTTAACCATTGCTGTTGTCGGTGATGTTAACCCGGATGAGGTGAAAAGATTAGCCAAAATTTACTTTGGACGTTATCAGTCTAAACCTAAAGCACAGGCAAAAATTCCTTTAGAACCGAAACAAAATGAACCCAGAGAAATTACTGTAGAGTTATCTTCTCAACCTTGGTATTTTGAAGGTTATCACCGTCCCGCTATCACTGATCCTGATAATGCAGTTTATGACATTATGGCCAGTTTATTAAGTGATGGACGCACTTCCAGACTTTATAAGTCTTTGATTGAAAAACAACGGTTAGCTTTAGCTGCTCAAGGTCTGAGTGGTTTTCCTGGTGATAAATATGGGAATTTAATGTTATTTTATGCCCTGACAGCACCAGGACATACAGTTGATGAATTGGCGATCGCCCTGGGTAAAGAAATTGAAAAATTGAAAACAGAACCTGTATCAGCAACAGAATTACAGCGGGTGAAAACCCAAGCTAGAGCGGGTTTATTACGCAGTTTAGATTCTAATATGGGCATGGCGCAGCAATTATTGGAATATGAAGTCAAAACTGGCTCTTGGCGAAATTTGTTTAAACAATTGGATGATATTGCTAAAGTTACACCTGCGGATATTCAACGGGTAGCTCAGGCAACTTTTACCCCAGAAAATCGCACTGTGGGTAAGTTGTTGTCGAAGCAAGGATAGGGACTGGGGACTGGGGACTGGGGACTGGGGACTGGGGACTGGGGAAGAAAATTTTAGATTTTAGATTTTAGATTTTAGATTGGAGATCACAAAAACAATCCAAAATCCAAAATCCAAAATAAAAAACTCCTGCCTTCTGCTCCGTTCCCTATTCCCTATTCCCTGCAAAATAAGAGTTATGAACCGCAAAGTACACAAAGTACACAAAGGAAGAAGAGAGGTTAAATGTGAAGGTTAAGAAGTTGAAGTTTTCATTGAAGTTTTCTAAGAGTTGGCGGTTTATTTCCGCTTTGGTGATTGCTTTTCTGCTGACTTTTAATTTTTCTTGGGTAGCGACGGCAGCAGCAAAGCATTATTCAGATTTACAGTTTACTCCTTTGTCGGAAATTAAATTACCGAAATATGAACGGTTTGTATTAGATAACGGTTTGGTTGTCTATTTAATTGAGGATCATGAGTTACCTTTAGTCAGTGGCACAACTCTGGTTAAAACTGGTAGCCGTTGGGAATCAGGTGATAAAGTTGGGTTAGCGGATGTTGTTGGTTCACTGATGCGAACTGGTGGTACTCTCAAAAATTCTCCAGATCAATTAAATGAGATACTGGAACAACGAGCAGCTTCTGTTGAAACAGAGATGAGTGAAACTGCTGGTACTGCTAGTTTTGACAGTTTGACTGAAGATTTAGAAACGGTTTTTGGGTTATTTGCTGAAGTGTTGCGAGAACCAGCTTTTGCTCAAGAAAAGTTAGATTTGATTAAAACTCAAGTTAAGGGTGGTATTGCTCGTCGCAATGATGATCCAGATGATATTGCTAGTCGGGAGTTTAGAAAATTAATCTATGGTCCAGAAAGCCCGTACTCTCGCACGGTAGAATATGCAACTCTGGATCAAATTAACCGTGAAGATGTGGTTAAATTCTACCAGCAATATTATTATCCCAATAATATGATTTTGGGAATTGTAGGAGATTTTAACCCCAAACAAATGCGATCGCTCATTCAAGAAAAGTTTGGTGACTGGAAACCTAACCCTAATATTTCTAAAACGCAACTACCGCAAGTATCATCAGCTAATTTAGGTGGTGTATTTTTTGTTAATCAACCCCAACTCACACAAAGTAATATTCTCATTGGACATTTGGGGGGAACTTTCGATAATCCTGATTATGCTGCATTAAGTGTCATGAATGGGGTGTTAAATGGATTTGGGGGAAGATTATTTAATGAAGTGCGATCGCGTCAAGGTTTAGCTTATTCTGTATATGGTATGTGGAGTCCCCGTTTCGATTATCCGGGAATGTTTATTTCTGGTGGACAAACTCGTTCTGATGCTACAGTACAGTTTGTGAAAGCATTGAAAACAGAAATTAAACGGATACAAAATCAACGAGTAACAGAAAAAGAATTAAATTATGCCAAAGAATCTACCCTCAATTCTTTTGTATTCAATTTTCAAGATCCCAGTCAAACTTTATCTCGATTAATGCGCTACGAATATTATGGATATCCCGCTGATTTTCTGTTTCGTTATCAAAAAGCTGTCACTGCAACCACAACAGCAGATGTACAAAGAGTGGCCAGAAAATACCTCAAACCAGAAAATTTAGTTACCCTAGTAGTGGGAAATCAAACCGCTATTAAACCACCATTAACTCAGTTAGCAGCTACAGTGACACCCATAGATGTTACTATTCCCGGTTCTCAAACCCAAGCACAGAAATAAACACCAAAATCAACACCAAAATCAACACCAAAATCAACCTATTTGCAGTTCAATACTGTTTGGTGTGAGTTTGAAAACTTAAAACTTGGTAATTGGTAATTGGTAATTGGTGATTGGTAATTGTTGTCTATTTACTAATTGCCAATTTCCATTATCAAAACTACTCAAAAACAGGAGGCCAAATTTCTGAAATGACCACTTCAAAACCAGGTAATAAATCAGGCAATGTTAAAATATCACCATCTTTGAAAATTTCTGTTTCACCATCACGAGACACTTCTAATGTTCTCGTTTTAGGATTAATTAAAATTCCCACTTGTGAACCTAATTTAATAAATTCTTGAATCTTTTCTCTCAGTTTATCTATAGAATCAGTTTTAGATTTTACTTCCACTACCAAATCAGGAACTAATTCCGCATAATCTTCTGTTGATATTTTCAATCTCTCAGCACGAACAAAAGAAACGTCGGGCGCACGTAAATCAGAATTTGGTAATTTAAAACCTGCACTCGAACCCACGACACGGCCTAGTTTACGAGGTCTAACCCAGTTTCTTAACAAAGATGCAAACTCAGTACCTACTTCTTCTGGTTCATAACCCGACGGACTCATAATAATGATACTCCCATCTACTAATTCCATGCGATAATCTGGATATGCTATCTGTATTTCTTCTAGTTCTTTCACGGTTAAAGACATGATGATTTTCTCCTGAAATACTACGGAAATACTCTGCTGATTTTTGTGTATTGTTATATTTGATTATATCTGATGTGTTCAATTTTAGGTTAAAGATGATATTATTATTAATAATATTGCAGAAACAATACATATAGGACTAATTATCGACACTACTCAAAAACAGGAGGCCAAATTTCTGAAATGACCAATTCAAAACCAGGTAATAAATCAGGCAATGTTAAAATATCACCATCTTTGAAAATTTCTGTTTCACCATTTCGAGAAACTTCTAATGTTCTAGTTTTAGGATTAATTAAAATTCCCACCTGTGAACCTAATTTAATAAATTCTTGAATCTTTTCTCTCAGTTTATCTATAGAATCAGTTTTAGATTTTACTTCCACTACCAAATCAGGAACTAATTCCGCATAATCTTCTGTTGATATTTTCAATCTCTCAGCACGAACAAAAGAAACATCGGGCGCACGTAAATCAGAATTTGGTAATTTAAAACCCGCACTAGAACCCACTACACGGCCTAGTTTACGAGGTCTAACCCAGTTTCCTAAAATTCGCGCAAACTCAGTACCTATTTCTTCTGGTTCATAACCCGACGGACTCATAATAATGATACTCCCATCTACTAATTCTATGCGATAATCTGGATATGCTGTCTGTATTTCTTCTAGTTCTTTCACGGTTAAAGACATGATGGTTTTCTCCTGAAATACTGAGGCAATGTTAATATTTTAATCTAATTTTTTGCAAATAGTAGAATATTACTATTACATATTTTGACGATTTCTTTCTAGTTTTTCACGAATAGCTGCTTGTACTTTTTCATCAAAATCAGGATCATTGAAACTAGCAATTATTCTCTGAGGACGCTGATTGATTCGGTCTAAATATGTTTGAAAAGCAATTTTATCTCCACGATGTTTGAGGCAATATTGCTTTAATTCAGCATCAGACATGGCATTATAGTTAGTTAGGCTCATCTAATAAATCTCCATTAATAAGTTCATCATATTTTTTCTGTAAATTTCCAAATTTATCATTTAATTCACCGATAACCTGTTTATTTCTGGTAATTAATTCTTGAGAATTAGCTAAATTATGAAGATGTTGTTTATTCTCATCAGTTATTTGATGATATTCTTGCTCTAGATTGTCATATCTACTTGTTAATTCATCAATAATTTGTGTGTTTTGTGCAATTACTTCTCTAGCCTGATTTAATTCATCAATCTTTTGATTATTTTCATCAGTAAGTTGATGATATCCTTTTTCTAAATTGGTATATTTATCACTTAATTCATTAGCAATTTTTTTGTAATGTTTAGCTGCTTGTCTATTCTTACCTCCCGCAGCATAAGCAGCAAAAGCACCAAGAGCAAGACCCATAACACCAAATAAAAAAGGAATCATCGGTATCATAAAATTTTTAACCTATATTTGCTCGTTATCTAGGAGAGACTAATCATATAAATTATACCAAATATCCCCTCATCATAATTGACTACAATTCCCAATACATCTAAAATAAATATTTCACCAATTATAAAAATAACAACACCATGCCAAAATACGTAATGTGGGGAAGCTACTGCGAAGACGTACTAACCAAACGAGAACCCCACCGTCAAGCACACTTAGAAGGACTAGCAAAACAAAAAGAAGCAGGAATTTTAATTACCCTGGGTCCGACTAAAGATGTCACCAAAGTTTTTGGAATTTATGAAGCGGAAGACGAAAACACCGTGCGTCAGTTAGTGGAAGCTGATCCTTATTGGCAAAATGGCATCTGGACAGAGTATTCTATTAAAGAGTGGATTCAAGCTTTTTAATTCATAATTCATAATTCATAATTCATAATTGCAGGAGGAGTCAGAAGTCAGAATGATTTGAGATTTTAGATTTTAGATTTTAGATTTTAGATTGGAGTTAACAAAAACAATCCAAAATCCAAAATCGAAAATCCATAATTGTATCACCTGTCACCTATTCCCTTGTTTACGAATTATGAATTAATCTCTCAATGCTCTTTTAAAATTGCGACGATAGGACGAATTAGCAATAAACAAAACTGGCCATAATAAACTAAATCCAATACGATTCAGTAATGTTTGTGTAAAATGAGTCTTATTAAAACCAGACCAGAATTTCACTGCGCCCAATACATAAGTCACAGTTAACCCAACAATAATTAATTCCATTACAATCTACTCCTATGGTAAATGCAGAAAATTGTGCATCACAAGTCACAAACATTGCAGAGAGTTGCTTACCAAAATACAGTTTTTCAAAGCTTTTCGCTGTTGGTGCAGGTAAAACTTGACTCTTAACTTTGCAATGTGTTGATATTAGTATAGTATTGCAGAATGCGGCTTGGTAGTCAATGCCAATATGGGGGTATTTATAGAGATTAGGACTGACGCACTGTACAAATTCACCATGATGTGCATGAACTAAAATCCGTCGTTTCAGGCTTTTGTCGATTAACTTCCGATCAATAGCGAACTGCTTGCAGCAGCGCTTCGCTATCGCCCAAAAATAATTAAAAAATCACGTTAAAAAGCCTGAAATCCATACCTCATATTTGGTTGATCCTGGCGTAAGTCCTAGAGATTGTTAATAAAAATATAGAAGTATATGTAAATTTATATTACTTTTGTATATTATGTCCATTGCTACTAATAAATCCAGAACACTTAGGTTTGGTTGTTAGTTGATTGTTCTGAATTAGCAGCAGTTTATAGGAAGATGTAGGGAAAATTTACAGCTATGTTAAATATAATAAGGGTAATGTAAATACGGGGCTGTAATAATACTATTTACATAATTTTAAGCGTCGATTTACTTAATTTTTATCAAATGTTTCTTGTGGAAGTTCCTCAAAGATCAATATTCATAGGAGACTAAATAAAGAAGAACCAATTTTTATAACGAATCTCGATGCAGCCAAGGCTGTAATTAGGAGGATTTATGCGTGCAGTGCTAATGGCAGGTGGTTCAGGGACAAGATTACGTCCTTTAACCTGTGATCTACCAAAACCAATGGTGCCGATATTAAACCGACCCATTGCAGAACATATTATCAATCTTCTCAAACGGCATAACATTACAGAAATAATTGCTACGTTACACTATTTACCCGATGTCCTGCGAGATTACTTCCAAGATGGTAGCGATTTTGGCGTACAAATGACATACTCTATCGAAGAAGACCAACCTTTAGGAACAGCAGGTTGTGTTAAAAATATTGCTGAACTTTTGGATGAAACTTTTTTAGTGATTAGTGGTGATAGTATCACAGATTTTGACCTGACGGCAGCTATTGAATTTCACAAACAAAAACAATCTAAAGCTACTTTAATTTTAACCCGTGTTCCTAACCCGATTGAATTTGGGGTAGTAATTACAGATGAAGAAGGACGTATCAACCGATTCTTAGAAAAACCTTCCACTAGTGAAATTTTTTCTGATACTGTGAATACAGGAACATATATTTTAGAACCAGAAGTTTTGGAATATTTACCAGAACATACTGAATCCGATTTTTCTAAAGATTTATTTCCTTTACTATTGGCGAAAAATGAACCAATTTATGGCTATATTGCCCAAGGTTACTGGTGTGATGTGGGTCATTTAGATGCTTATCGGGAAGCGCAATATGATGCTTTAGCTAAGAAGGTAAAACTAGAGTTTGCATATCAAGAAGTTTCTTCTGGGGTGTGGATAGGTCAAAATACTTATATTGATCCCAGTGCGAGAATTGAAAGTCCTGCCATAATTGGTGATAATTGTCGCATTGGGGCAAGGGTACAAATTGAAGATGGGACGATTATTGGTGATAATGTAACTATTGGGGCAGATGCAAATTTAAAACGTCCTATAGTTTGGAATGGCGCAATAATAGGCGATGAAGCCCAATTATCAGCTTGTATAATCTCCCGTGGGACTCGTGTTGATCGCCGCGCTCATGTATTAGAAGCTGCTGTAGTGGGTTCGCTTTCTACGGTGGGAGAAGAAGCACAAATCAGCCCTGGGGTGCGAGTTTGGCCAAGTAAGAAAATTGAATCAGGTGCTGTTTTAAACATTAATTTGATTTGGGGTAACACTGCCCAAAGAAATTTATTTGGTCAACGGGGGGTACAAGGTTTAGCTAATATTGATATTAGCCCGGAATTTGCTGTCAAATTGGGTGCTGCCTATGGTTCGACTTTAAAACCCGGTTCTCAGGTGAGTGTTTCCCGTGATCAGCGGAATGTGTCACGAATGGTAACTCGTTCTCTCATTGCTGGGTTGATGTCGGTAGGTGTAGATGTGCAAAATCTTGATTCGACAGCTATTCCTATTACTAGAACCGTGATTCCCAAAATTGGGGTAGCGGGTGGTATTCATGTGCGGGTACACCCGGATCGTCCTGATTATATCCTGATTGAATTCATGGATAGCAAGGGGATTAATATTACCAAAGCCCAGGAAAAGAAAATTGAGGGGGCGTATTTTAAAGAAGATATGCGGAGGGCGCAAAGTCACGAAATAGGTGATGTGGTATATCCTAGTCAGGTGATTGAACGTTACTGTACTGCTTTTGAAAAGCTTTTGAATGTGGAAACTTTGCGTAATAGTCGGGCAAAGGTTGTAATTGACTATGTTTATGCGGTTTCAGGGGCTGTGTTACCGCAGATGTTAGATAAGTTTGGTGCTGATGCGGTGGTTTTGAATGCCAGTGTGAATAAAACCGCGATGACGACTACTACGAGGGAAGGTTTGTTAACTCAGTTAGGTCATGTGGTGGAAGCACTCAAGGCTAATTTTGGGGTACAGGTATCAGCAAATGGGGAACAGTTGATTTTAGTGGATGAGTCTGGTTATCCCGTGCGGGGAGAAATGTTGACGGCGTTGATGGTGGAAATGATTTTAACATCTAATCCTAGAGGTTCAGTAGTTGTACCGGTTCATGCTTCTAGTGCGGTGGAACAGGTAGCACGTCGTCATGATGGGAGGGTAATTAGAACTAAGGCTAACCCGACAGCGTTGATGGAAGCTTGTCAAAAAAATCCCCATGTGGTTTTAGGGGGAAGTGGAGAAACTGGTTTTATTTTCCCGCATTTACATCCGGGTTTTGATTCCATGTTTTGCATTGCGAAGTTGATTGAAATGCTGACAATTCAAGAGCGATCGCTTGCTGCTGTCCGTGCTGAATTACCCCGCGTTATTCACAAAAATTCTACCGTTCGTTGTCCTTGGACTGCTAAGGGAGCGTTGATGCGTTATTTGGTGGAAACTCACCCCGCGCAAAATTTGGAATTAATTGATGGGGTGAAAATTTGTCAACCTTATGATGATAGTTGGGTGTTGGTTTTACCCGATGCTAGTGAACCTTTGGTACATTTATTTGTTAACAGCAGCGATCGCGATTGGGTAGATGATAGTTTGAGAAGCTATCGCAACCGTGTTCAGAGTTTTGTAGAACGAGAACAGGAACATTACGCAGAAGTTTGATTTCTGAATCAGGATGTACAGGATTTTCTCAGTAACTCAACCTTAAAAAACGTCATACCCAGATCCCCGACTTCTTCAACAATTCGGGGATCTATTATCAATTATCAATTATCAATTACCCATTACCCATTACCAATTACCCATTACCTATTACCAAAGCCAGTGTAAGATTCTGCCAGAATGGCAAATATACATCCGTAAAATCCTATAAATTATAAATAACAACATAAATAGCTGTGGAAATAGCCTACCGTTAGGCTTTTTCCTAACAACCAAATGTTTACCTTTTACACCAAGACAGATGAAGCGTAACTATTGGTGGTTCTTTTTTCCCGACAGTTTAAACAATTACAAATTTGGGTAATGGCTAACCCGAAATTTGAGATTGTTAGCAAAATTCTACGGCTATTTTAGATGTTAGTTTTTTACGATCATCTTTAGCACTGACAGTAAAATGGGAAATTGAAAAGTTACGGTGAAATCTTCCTTATGGCTGATAGTACCTTGAGTGTAGCACCTTGATTTATCACACTTCTGCTTCATTTATGGTAATCCTATTTCTCCCAAACAGGATTATCTCTACTGCATCAATTGGCAATTTATTAACCGATCATGGAAGCTGGTAAATTACACAGCTTCTTTTTTTATAGCTATTCCCATGCTAGTGAGGTACAAAGTTTTTGTGTTTTAGGGAACAGTGAATAAATTGGTGTGTACTTCATTAGACTGGGAAACGCTATATCAGTAGCTTAACATAATTAAACGTAAAATCAAAAGTGGATAGATCCCCTGCTTCTTGAAGAAGTCGGGGATCTAGGTATTACATTCAGGTAAGGGTTTAGCAATGCTAAACCCTTACTTCCTACTTAGTACACTATATTTTTTGTTTCATTATTTATCGCAGGTTAGATTTATTAAATCAGTTGACTTATGACTAACAGGTTACAAATCTAATTGAAAATTCTCATACTACAGATAGATAAAAATTTGGTATATTTCCGATGGTAATAGAATATATGTTTACTTCAATAGGTAGAGGTTTATCTATTTTTTAGGAAAACATATTTATTTTTTATATTTTTGCAAAATTGAAGAATTTAAATGAAGAATTTAAATATTTTAGATCAAGGTGCATTTCATCAAACTAAAGTATTGCGTCAAAAAATATAAATTTGATGTAAGATTAGTATAAAGATTCAAGAAAGACTATCTGCCCTTGTATAAACTTTCATAAAACTTTCGTGAATATGTAGGAAAATTATGCCATGACTAATAGTATTTCAAGACAAAGCATGAAGAAATTTGGCATTGTCTTTTAACTTGTCTTTTAACTTGGCTGATAACTTGGCTGAGAAACAATTTCAGATTTATGAAAATCTGCTGATGAGAAAATTATAGTGTTAAGCTAGTGTTAAAAAATAAATAGCTTCCTGTCCCCAACAAAATGATTTGTAGGCTGCAATTTGTGGAACACATTTAATCTGATTGGGTAATCACAACCTAACTAACTTAAATCTTTGCAAGGTGCTGGATGAACCTGCATTGCAGGATTAAAAACAATTAGTAATTACTAATTCATAATTCATAATTAAAAGACTGCTGATAATTTAACAATTCTCTAAGCAGCCAGGTTTTGCTTGGGATCTAAATCTCTATTCAAAACTAATTATGAATTAATCAATTATAAAGATTTAAAGGTGTTTTACTGTATATTTTTTCAGCCAGCTTTAGCTGCATAGCACGTCATAAATATCATAAATATTTAGTTAGTTAGAAGTGATTTATGAATTTTACATCTGGATTTTAGCAACAGATGTAACAGGTGAATTAGCCCAAATTTTACAGTATTCGGCAACTGGTAAGAATTATGTCATTCTCTTCTCATCAAAATCAAGTTTTGGATCTTTACGATGCACACGATAGCAAGTTTTTAACACCTTTTCAAAGGAGAACATTGTTAAAAAACTTGCAAACTGATTTACAACCAGAATATCGCAGACGAATTGAAATTATCTTGTTAGCAGATATGGGTAAATCTCAATCTCATATCTGTGAAATTATTGGTTGTTCTCAGGAGATGGCAAGATATTGGATCGGTATTGCTGAGGCGGGAATGGCTCATAAATGGAATGAAAGAAGGATAGGTAGACCGAAAACAGTTAATAATCAATATATTGAAAGATTGAAAGAATTGGTAACTCATAGTCCCCGTGAATATGGCTATGCTTTTGGATCTTGGACTGCTCAATGGTTGAGTAAACATTTAGCCAATGAATTAGGAATTGAAATTAGCGATCGCCACATTAATCGCTTGCTTAAACAAATGGGACTTTCTACCAAATTCAAAAGTTCCCAACAACAAAAAAATCTGTCAAATCAGGATGCTAATATCACCATTTGCGATTTGCAATCTAACTCCGAACCTAGTTTCAATTGGTCATTTAATTTAATTCAGACCAATAACTAAACTTGGGAGGTAAGAAAATGACATCAAATTTTTCTCAGGAACAATTAGCCGCACAAATTACCCAAATTTTGGGTGATTCTCTGTCTAAAAAAGACTTAGAAAATTGTATTCAAGCCTTAGAAATTATTGAACCACCAATAGCCAAGCAATTTTGGCAATCAGCCACCGCAGCACCAGGAATTTATTTAGTTTTGGCTGGTAAAGTCAGACTATTAGATGGTGAAAATAATTTAATTACGACTTTAACATCTGGTTCATCATTTGGAGAGTTGACACTTTTTCCCGAACAGAAGTTTAGCAATTATGTAGCTAGAGCTTCTATGAATTTAAAAATAGGTTATCTTCCCCAGGAGGTAATTAATAAGATTTCGACAGTATGGGAGCGCCTATTCCTGAAGGCAGAACTTTGGGATACATTGCTGTTATTGTGCCAAAACTCTGCTATTCCCCGCCATGAATCAGTAGAGGAAATGTTAACAGCATTGTCCTTATTTACCAAACAAAATTTAGACATTGGTACTGTCAATTCCCAAATCATTAAAGATGCTAAACTGTTGTTAGTAAGGCAGGGAGAATTACAAAATGCTCAAGGTACAAAATTAACACCTGGTAATATTTTGGCAAATCCCCCACAGGAAAATTGGCAAGCAACAGAACCAACAATAGCTTACATTTTACGTCAAGCTGATTGGCAACAAGCAATACAACATTGGCCGCAACTTAGTACATTAATTGCAGCAGAAAATATACCAATTACCGAACCGATCAAGCGCGAAGTTAAACCCAAAAATCCCAATGTCATTCAATTTCCCCAACCGAGAAACCAACCTCAACCACAATCGAAACAACGCCCCAAACAACGCCAAAAATACTTTCCTAGTCCTACTGTCACCGCCAGTAATTGGTGGCGCAAAATTAGCAAACGCTACCCATATTTTGAACAACAAAGTGCTTCTGATTGTGGTGCAGCTTGCTTAGTGATGATTAGCCGTTATTGGGGTAAAAATTTCAGTATAAATCGCTTGCGGGAACTTGCTAATGTTAACCGTGCTGGTGCATCTATGCGGAGTTTAACTTCTGCGGCTGAAAGTATTGGTTTTGCTACTCGTCCAGTAAAAGCTAGTTTAGATAAATTAGCACAACAACCATTACCAGCGATCGCCCACTGGGAAGGTAAACATTACATCGTTGTCTATGAAATCACCAAAAAACAGGTAATTGTTGCTGATCCTGCTATTGGTCAACGCACCCTCACTATCGGGGAATTTAAAGCCGGTTGGACTGGTTATGCGTTGTTATTACAACCGACAAAATCACTCAAAGACACCCCAGAAACGAATACACCATTTTGGCAGTTATTTGATTTAGTTAAACCTCACTTTCAGGTATTACTAGAAGTATTTGTAGCTTCGGTATTAATTCAAGTTTTTGGACTGGTGACACCTTTATTTACTCAACTATTATTAGATAGAGTCATTGTTCAAGGTAGCACCATTACTTTAAATACTGTTGGGTTTGGTTTGCTAATTTTTGGCTTATTTCGTGTTATCATCAATGGACTCAGACAATATTTATTAGACCACACAGCTAATAAAATTAGTGTAGCGTTGTTGGTGGGATTTATTAAACATACATTTCGTTTACCTTTGTCATTTTTTGAGTCGCGTTACGTCGGTGATATTGTTTCTCGCGTCCAAGAAAATCAAAAAATTCAACGGTTTCTTACTGGTGAAGCATTATCTATTATTTTAGATTTGCTGACCGTGTTTATCTATATGGGTTTGATGTTTTGGTATAGTCCACCTTTGGCTTTGTTAGTATTAGCAATAGTTCCACCTTTTGTCTGTTTAGCTTTTTTTGCTACGCCTTTTTTAAGACGCATGAGCCGTGAAGTCTTTGGTGCGGTAACCAAAGAAAATAGTTACTTAATTCAAAGTTTATCTGGCATTTCTTCTATTCGATCAATGGCTATTGAACAAACAGTGCGTTGGCATTGGGAAGAATTGCTAAATAACTTGACTAAGAAAAATTTTAGCGTTCAGGTAATCGGCAACCAATTGCAAATAATTAGTTCTACCATTCAATCCCTAGCTACCACTGGTTTATTGTGGTTTGGAGCATGGTTAGTGATTCAAAATCAATTAACTATTGGTCAATTAGTGGCTTTTAATATGTTATTGGGCAACATTATTCAACCTTTTCAAAGGTTAATTGTATTATGGAATCAATTACAAGAAGTGATTGTTTCTACCGAGCGGATTAATGATGTCTTAGAAGCCGAAGTAGAAGAAGATTTAGCAATACAACCCCGGCAAAATTTACCAAGATTACATGGAAGAATTTGTTTTGATAATGTGACATTTCGCTATCATTCAGACAGCGAGGTTAACATTCTAGAAAATTTAAGTTTTGAAATTCAACCTAAACAAACTGTAGCCGTAGTTGGGCGCAGTGGCTCAGGAAAAACCACACTCTCTAAATTGATTTTAGGGTTATATCTGCCGACGGATGGTAGAGTATTAATTGACAATCAAGATGTGACTAGTATTGCCTTAAAATCCTTGCGATCGCAAATAGGAGTTGTTGACCAAGAAACATTTTTATTTGGTGGTACAATTCGGGAAAATATCAGCATAGCTCACCCCGAAGCCAGTCTAGAAGAAATTATTGAAGCAGCACAATTGGCAGGTGCAGATGAGTTTATTAAACGGATGCCAATGGGTTATGAAACCCAAATTGGAGAAGGTGGAGGAATGTTATCAGGAGGACAACGCCAACGCCTAGCCATAGCACGTGCATTATTAGGAAATCCGCGCCTTTTAATATTAGATGAAGCTACCAGTCATCTTGATGCTGAATCTGAGAGAATTATTCAGAACAATCTCAAAAAAATCCTTAAAGGACGCACAAGTTTAATTATTGCCCATCGTCTTTCTACTGTGCGTAATGCTGACCTGATTTTAGTTTTAGATCGCGGTGTTTTAGTGGAAAGCGGTACTCACGAAGAATTGATTGCTAAAAAAGGACATTATTATTATCTCAATCAACAACAACTAGCTGCTACAGGTTAAGTCAGTAAATAGGTGACAGGTGACAGGTGACAGTAAGAAGGGAATAGGGAATAGGGAATAGGGAACAGGTAATTATTGATTTTCGTCCCAGTCACTAATCACTAATCACCAATCACCAATCACCTTAATCTTCAATATAAATCAAGAGACGTTGCATACAACGTCTCTAATATGTATGTTGGATTTTCAACTGAATTTATTTAAAAATCAAAGGGCTTTTTCATATAAATTGGCTTGAAAAAAGTAAGGATTCAGGGTTCAGTATAAATGAAAGTTTTCGAGTCATTGGTTGTTGATAAAAAAACTTTCTCCTGTGGATTCCTGCTACAAACAAATATTCTAACTTCTGACTCCTGTAAGGGCGTTCGCGAAGCGTGCTGGAAGCATCAGCATTCGGGCTAACAATTATCAATTTTTATCACAGGTTATTTTCCGAATGCGTCGCCCCTACAACTCCTGACTTCTTACTTGAAAAAATCATTTTCTACCTTACAAATTGACAAATAATTAAAATATGCCACAATCAACTTACAATTCATCCTCAGCCATTTTGATATCAGGACAAACTCATTCTGCTGATATTCAACAGGAAAAACAGACAGCAACTACAGAAAAAGATTGGTTTTATGGTACGGAAGAATTATTAGATGCTTTACCTAAAGCCTGGACACGCTCAATGCTCTATTTACTAGTTAGTTTTACAGCAGTAGCCTTACCTTGGACAATGTTTTCTCAAGTTGATGAAACTGGAAATGCTAGTGGTAGAATAGAACCCAAAGGTGCAACCCAAACATTAGATAGTGCAGTTACTGGTAGTGTTATTGCTGTCAATGTTCAAGAAGGTGCAACAGTTCAAGCTGGACAGGTTTTAGTAGAAATAGATTCTGAAGTTTTGCGAACAGAAATGCAACAAACCCAAGCTAAATTAGAAGGTTTAGTTAATCGCCAAGCTCAATTAGAATTACTCAAAAATCAAGTATTACTGGCGATAAATATCCAAGAACAACAAAACCAGTCCCAACAATTAGAAAAACTCGCTCAAGTTAATCAAGCAAGAGAAAACTTGGATGCTAAACAAAGTGCATATAATCTGCAACAATGGGAAAGACTCGCTCAAATTGAACAAGCAAAACAGAGTATCAATTCTACCCAAATTGCCCATCGTTTAGCTAAAAGTCGTTTAAGTCGAGATTTATTAGAAGTTGCTCGATATCGTCAACTTTTAAAGCAAGGTGTAATTCCTCAAATTAGATTTGTGGAAATAGAAAAAACAGCAGAAGAAAGTCAAAGGTTGGCAGAAGAAGCTAAAGCTAATATTAAACAATCTCAGTTGCGTCTTCAGGAAGATGTAAGCCGATATAACTCAATGATGACTCAAGCTAAGTCAGATATTGAACAAGCAAAACTGCGTTTACAAGAACAGGAAAGTAGCTATCAAAGTGTTGTACAAGCAGGTAAATTAACATTGTTGAAAAATCAGGAACAACTGAAAGATTTACAAACACAAATTACTTCAGTGACATCAGAAATTACTCAAACCAAAAGTCAGATTAAATCATTGGAATTGCAATTACAACAGCGAGTAGTGCGATCGCCTATTGATGGCACAATTTTTGAATTACCTGTGAAAAAACCCGGTTCTGTTGTGCAAACAGGACAGATGCTGGCGCAAATTGCCCCCAAAGGTGCTACTTTAATTTTGAAAGCACAAATGCCCAGTCAACAAAGTGGTTTTGTGAAGGTAGGAATGCCAGTAAAAATCAAGTTTGATGCTTATCCTTTCCAGGAATATGGTGTGACGCAAGGGCGTGTTACCTGGATTTCACCTGATGCTAAAATTCCAGAAAATAGCCCCACTCGCTTAGAAACTTATGAGTTAGAAATTGCCTTGGAACAACCTTATATTCAAGCTGGTAACAAACGTATTCCTTTAACACCAGGTCAAACCGCAACCGCAGAAGTTATTGTGCGTCAACGTCGCGTTATTGACTTTATTTTAGATCCATTCAAAAAGCTGCAAAAGAATGGTTTAGACCTTTAATATAGTAGGAGTCAGGAGTCAAGAGTAAAACTACTCCTGACTCCTCAATTATTAATAATGGAGAATTAGAAGATGTCAAAATTTATCAGCGTTTCTTCTGAGGATATTCTTTACCATGTTAAAATATCTTGCCAAATTCCTAATGTACTAGAAGCAATCGCCACTAGAAAAATAATTGCGGATACTGCTATCAAAGAAGATATTACTATCACAACAGAAGAACTACAACAAGCAGCAGATAGCCTACGATTAGCCAACAAACTGATTAAAGCAGAAGACACTTGGGCATGGTTAAATAAACATTATCTTTCTTTGGATAACTTTGAAGAAATCGCCCATACTAACTTAGTATCTGCAAAATTAGCCGAGCATTTATTTGCAGATAAAGTTGAACCATTTTTTTATGCTCACCAACTCGACTACACCGCCGCAGTAACTTATGAAGTGATATTAGATGATGAAGATTTAGCTTTAGAAATATTTTATGCTTTGCAAGAAGGTGAAATCAGTTTCCACCAAATTGCTCGTCAATATATTCAAACTCCCGAAATTCGTCGTGCTGGAGGATATCAAGGTATGCGCCAACGCAGTGATTTTAGACCAGAAATAGCCGCCGCTATTTTTGCAGCCAACCCCCCCCAAATTATCAAACCAATCATTACATCTCAAGGAGCGCATATCATTATGGTAGAGGAAATTATTAAACCCCAATTAAATGAACAGATGCGGGTGAAAATCATAGGTGATTTATTTACAAATTGGTTAAAACAACAAGTGAAAACATTAGAAATAAAAGCCAATTTAGAAGAAGATAAAAATTATCAATCTTCTCCACAAAAATCTTCTACACAAATATTCAGCGAAGCCAGCTAAGGCAATTATAAATAACAAAACAACCCATGAGTAAAGAATTGAAAACCTATGATTTGTATCTAGCTTTTTATTCATTGCGAGAAATAGGCTTAACTGAACTTTAATGTTCATGTTAATATCCCCAACCTCTCAAAGAAGTCGGGGATATATTTATGAGTAACCAAAATTTAATTTGAGCTATGTTTACTGCTCGTAAATTTACCCCAATTTACCTTTAAACCAGAAAATTCTAATTTTTTATCCTGCTTTAAATGCTGCTTATCTCCAGTAAAAATATAGTTATCTTGGATTAATTGACTATAAATTTCATGGGGTATATAGTCTAGAGGGTCGCATCCAGCAAAGTGGAGAAATAAAACGCAAGCCCAGGCATATTTACCAAGGATAATAGCTTTGATAATTTGTTGAAACTGTGCGTCTTTAAATATCTTATCTAATTGTTGATTTTGCTCAAAATTTTCTTGAATCATACCATTACCTCTAAAATGAGAAGCCAAACAAATTTATCAACGGTACTGATGCTAAAATCATTAGCATTTAGCACAGATGCTAAATGCTCTTAAGTGCAACTAAAACAAAGGAGTGTAAATATCCTGAGAACGGGGATTAAGATAAGGACTTTGTAAGTCAATTTTCATCGCAGAAAATTGCTGAATAATAGATGTCATACGACCTTCTGGGCTATGATCACCTTGCTGCCAAGCTGCTATTAAACCATTAGCAATAATTTGACAGCGATGAGTACCAAAACTTTCCTGATCACCAAATTTTTGCTCTGGTTCTTCAGCGCAAGCTAACCCCGGTGCTAATAACTTAGTAAACAAAGGTACTTGCTCTTGAAAATAGGATTTATTTTCCTCATATATTCTTGGTAATATTGGGTGAACTAGCTCATATTTGCCTTTGTTAAAGTAAAGCACGGCTGAGTCATAACGTCGATAATCGACAGGATTATATAGTGCTTTAAACGAAAATGAAATGTCGATATTATTTAGTGCTTCTGTTAAACTTTCCATCACGGCTGCTGCCCCTTCAGGTGTTAAGTTAAAGTAAATTCGCGTAATCTCATGATTATTTTGGGAACCTGCATTTGCTACGGCCATATAAAATCCCTTCTGCACCAAATTCTTCGGCATTTTAATAGATACAAACTTACCAACAGTTAATTTTTGCTTTGTTGGTAACAGATGCAAGTTAGGATCAACGTGCAGTGTTAACCCATTTTTATGCACTGCCAAACTGCCATCTGTTTCTTCCCTGACTATCTGCCAGCTATGACTCCAGTAGCCTTGACTTTTGTTCCTGGTATGCAAAAGATCATAGAATTCTAAATCCACTCCGAATAAACTATTATTTTCAAGATTTTGGTTTACTTTACTATTGCTTTCCTCGTCATCAGGATTTTGGTCAGGTTTTGTGGCAACGTTATAATAAGCACTGTATATAAAATTACGCAATTGTAACTTTAAGTGCTGTTGCTGCATCTCCAGTGGTAACTTCTCAAAGCGAGGGATCACTGACTCTGGCAATTCTAAAGATTTGTACTTTGGATGCTTGATACAGTGGTGAGATTCAATTGTAATGTTATTGACAATATCCGCTAGTGATGTCTGCAATTGCTGGGGCAGTTCTGCAAGTTGAGACTGTACCGAATCTAATAGTTGCATAGTTTCTAGTGTAGGGTGTAGGGTGTAGGGTGTGGCGAGGTGGGGAGGTATCAAGTCAAAAGTCAAAATTAAAGAAATTCTACCTCCTGACTCCTGTACGGGCGTTCGCGAAGCGTGCTGGAAGCATCAGCATTCGGACGACCAATTATCAATTTTTGTCCAAAGCTATTTTCTTGTAAGGGCGAAGCATTCAGGCGTTCGCGTAGCGTGCCGAAGGCGATCAATTATCAATTTTATGAAAAGGTTATTTTCCTGTAAGGGCGAAGCATTCAGGCGTTCGCGTAGCGTGCCGAAGGCAATCAATTATCAATTTTATGAAAAGGTTATTTTCCGAATGCTTCGCCCCTACTTCGCCCCTACGACTTCTGACTCCTCATCAAGCGACAGTCATTGATAAATTGGTAGGTATCAATTCTGAGGCTTCCATGCCAAAAATTGTGGTCATAGATGCTTGAGGACGACACAATAAGCTTTTGGCGACTTGAAGAATGCAGATACCCGAATTACCAAAGGTTCTTTCATGTTGCAATTTAGCTTGAATAGATGTAGTTAAAGAAAAACCGGTAAATTGTACAACTCGTTGTAAAAACTCAGGACTACACTCTAAAATTTCGGGAAAGTTAGCTAAATAAGTAGCCATTAATTCTGCTATGGAAGGCTGTATTAGATGTAAAGGAATTGCCGCTAACCGCAAAGATTCTTCAATGGGTATGGTTCTACTAGCTACCATACTATATAGCCAAATTTGTAAATAACTAGCAATTATTGATCCTAAATCATTGGCTGGATCTCCCCAAGAACCACGTTCCCAGTCAATTAAACGAATAATTTGATCATCTTGATCAGGCAAGAAAAATTCTGAAGATATTTCTCTTTCTGCTGCTGTTTCCCAATTTAAAGAAAGCAAAATATTGTTAAGTTTGAGGTCATTGTGAGTTAAACAACAAGGATGAAAAGCCTCTTTCAAATTGGCGATCGCTTTTCCTAAATTATCGTAACGTTGATAAAGTGCAAAGAATTTCAACCCATCAGATGTAACGTGACCAAATACTTCTGGTGTAATTCTATTTACTCCCCCATTCATCTGAGAACTTGTTGGCTGTGTGATCACTTCAGAATTTTGGAAAAATTGCTGATACTCTTGACGGTCTAAAGTTAAACGATGAATTGAAGCTAAATTTTCTCCTATTGAGCGAGCAATTTTAGTCGGGAATAAATTCTCCTTAGCATAAAATTCTGCTACATCCCGATAGTTATTGAGATAATTAAAAACAATGATGGAATTTTCAGCATCAAAATGAATTACTTCTGATAAAGATGAGCGTAGATGACTAACTTCTGGGAAGGTTTGGAAAAAATTATGAACTTGCCATTCATCTAAAAACTCACCACGAGTTCTACCTTCTCGGTTAAGACGTTCTTGTTTTACTAACAATTGACTACCATCGGGCAAGCTAACTAATAAATTAAAATTTTTGGCAGATTTTAACTCAATTTTACTCAATGACTGTTCTGCTTGAGTACAAATTCCTTGGGAAATGAGATAAGGAAAAACGTTTTGAGAACTTAAAAGAAATGGCATAGCTTTACTGAAAATGAAAAAATTTTAATCAATAATATTTGATATTTTTCCAGAAAAATCCTTATTTTTGCTTCCGTATTTAACAATCATACTTATTCTTGAATATTGTACATACTTTCTAATAAAAAGTCTCTACCAGTCAATTCATAATCTTTGTTTATGAATGAGGTTGTTAAAAATGAAATAGCATCAATAGCCACAATTACAAGCATAAATTCAAGAGTCTTAACACCAAAATTTAGAATTTGATAACTAGAACCATCTACACCACCAAATACTGCTTGATACTCCTGATTATTGACTTCATTGATAAATACTTCTGAATCAATAGGATGCAGGTCAGCAATAATAATTCGTGCCATTTATTTAATGCTGTAAAAATTAGATTTTGTTGATTTTTTTATTGGCTCTCCTGGTTTATTGGTAAAATAGTCAACTTATGTGAATTAGATATATGTGAATTACATAAATTACTTTTACCGTTGATCCCAGGAGAGCCATTTAGCTCAGTCGTTCACTACAAGAAAGACTATTAGTAGCCGTAGCCGTAGCCATCGCTGTAGGACTTAGCTAAATAACCGATATGGCCAATACCATAGGTATTCACAAAGGCTTCAGCTAATTTTGTCAGTGTTGAGATATCACTCACGTCGTAACTATATCCACCACCGTAAACAGAATTAGCATCGCTCATTTCGTTGAGAAAACTTTCGGAATCTTGGAATAATTCAGAACCAGCTACTTGCAATTCAGAGAGTTTAATACTAGCCATAATTTCCTCCTCAAAGACTTGTTCTCAGTGATTAAAAATTGCACTATGGGGAACTACAAAATTACCAGTAGCCCTTGTCGCTGTAGGATTTAGCTAAGTAAGCAATATGTCCAATGCCATAGGTATTCACAAAAGCTTCAGCTAATTTTGTGAGTGTGGACATATCGCTCACATAATCGTTACCACCACCATAAACAGAATTAGCATCGCTCATTTCGTTGAGAAAACTTTCGGAATCTTGGAATAATTCAGAACCAGCTACTTGCAATTCAGAGAGTTTAATACTAGCCATAATTTCCTCCTCAAAGACTTGTTCTCAGAAAGTTCAATCGGTGTACAACGAAACTGTAATTAGTACCATTTTTCGCTGTAGGATTTAGCTAAGTAAGCAATATGTCCAATGCCATAGGTATTCACAAAAGCTTCAGCTAATTTTGTGAGTGTGGACATATCACTAACGGTGCTGCTATATCCACCACCGTAAATGGAATTAGCATCACTCATTTCGTTAAGAAAGCTTTCGGAATCTTGGAATAATTCAGAACCAGTTGCTTGCAATTCAGAGAGTTTAATACTAGCCATAATTTCCTCCTAAAAGACTTGTTCTCAGTGATTAGAACAATGATGAGAATTTGTGGGAGCGGTTAAGTTTTTCTTTGCTCAACCGATACTCCTATTTTTATTGAAGAAAATTTGGAAAATCAAGGGTTTGAACTGGGTTGATCAGACATTAATCATGAATTTATGTCTTTTTTATAGCTGATTAATTTTTGAGTTACATGACTTTTCAAGTCAACATTCAGATTGGAACTGCTGTAAGTAAACCATAAGATTTCACAGATGTAGTAGGGGTTTAGCAATGCTAAAACCCTACAGGAGATGTCCTAAATACTCTGTTTACAGCTATATCAGGACTTACACAAAAAAGAATGAAAGTCAGGGTAATTCATGAATTACCCCTACCAAAAATTAGGTTTTTAGTCCAATCTTGATTGAGTAAGTCCAGTATAGATAAACAAAAATCAATTATCCTATCTTGTGTGATGATTTTGAAAATTGCATAAAAAATCGTGCGTTATCTATTTCTAAACAGAAAACACACGAATATGGAAACTATGGTTAAATTACCCAGCCAATCTGTTAAAAATTGATTGACTGTCTCAAGTCCTCAAGTGTGGTGTCAATGTCCATTCTCCATCTATCGAGATTAGTATTGATGTCTTCCATGAGCGCGGAAATATCACTACTTTCTAATGTTGTGCTTGGATCTCTCCTTCTTCTTCTACCAAAACCACCTTTGATATTGATCATTTCCCCAGGAGTTGCTTCCTGAATAAACTGTGCATCATGATTAGGGTAGAGGTCATAAATTTTTATGCCCATTTTTGGATCACCTCCTGAAATACTGGTTTGAATAGAACTGAGTTAAAATTTTAAATTCCCTTGCTTATATTGTGAACTTATATCTGATAAAGTCAAGATTTTTAGAGCCATTTTCCAGACAGAATTTCATGAGTTTTGTCTAGGAAACTGATAGTTTTTTAGAAATGCAATTTTCTATTAAGTAGGGGTTGCTGAGAAAGTCTTGTCGTGGAGACAGGGGACAGGGAACAGGGAATTGGGAATTGGGAATTGGGAATTGGGAATTGGGAATTGGGAATTGGGAATTGGGAATATATAGTAAGAATTTAGTTTTTACCCAGTCCCCAGTCCCCAGTCCCCAGTCCCCAGTCACCAGTCACCAGTCACCAGTCACCAGTCCCCAGTCACCAGTCCCCAGTCACAAGTCCCCAGCGATGCACTGAGCTTGTCGAAGTGTCCCCAGTCACCAATCACCAATCACCAGTCCCCAGTCCCCAGTCCTCACAGGGGTAGGTTTTTAATATTATCTGTTGAGGCAGGACTAGGAAGACAAGGAGGGAAAGTAGACAAGGAAGATTTTCTCCGCACAATAGTCTTTTTGTTACCAAGATAATATGATTTTGTACGGTTTTCCTCCCTTGTCCACTGTCCTTCCTTGTCCCCCAAGTCTTGCCCTCACGACAATGTAAAATACCTACCCTTGTGAGAGTCCCCAGTCCCCAGTCCCCAGTCCCCAGTCACCAATCACCAGTCACCAATCACCAGTCACCAGTCACTCTATTCCCTATGTATGCCCAAGGTGCAGTTATCAGCGGACTTTGATAAATTAACTTCTCAAACTCACACCGAATTTTTCTACTAAAGCTTCCCGCACTTTATTATGTACAGGTTCAACTTCATTATCAGTGAGAGTGCGATCGCCAGCACGATAAACTAAACGAAAAGCTAAACTTCTTTGACCCGCAGGTACATTTTCACCACGGTATTCATCAAAGACTTCCACCGATTCTAACAACCCTTTCCCAGCTTTGTTAATCACTTTTTCCAGTTCGGAAACTGTGACTTTCACAGGTGCAAAAAATGCCAAATCTCTATCACTTGGGGGATAGGTAGAATAGGATTTAAACTTGGGAATTAGTAAATCATCATTATCCAGTGCATTTAACAAAGTATCCAAACTAATTTGGAACACATAAACCTCATCTGGTAAACCCTTATCCCTTCTCAGTTGGGGGTGAACTTGTCCAAAAGTTCCCAGTCTATTACCACCCAACCATAAAGAAGCAGTGCGTCCTGGATGTAAACGCGAATCTCTATTTTCTGGTTGAAATTCTACCTCTAAACCAAATTGTTGAAAGACATTTTCTAAAATACCTTTCGCTTCAAACCAAGTCATCGGTTGTTCTCTTCCACCACGAGACCATTTACCAATGCTAGTATCACCACCCATGATACCAGCTAACATTTCCGCTTCATCTAACCCTTCTTCTTCTTGCCAGAAAATGCGCCCGATTTCAAAACCATTTAACGCTCCATTTCCTTGTTCTAAATTGTATTGAAAAGCATCAATCAATCCAGAAATTAAATCAGTCCGCAAAGCTGAATACTCGGCAAATAAAGGGTTACTCAAAACAATTTGTTTATCTTCCCCTGGTTTCACCAAAGAATAGTGCATTAATTCTGTTAAACCTTCACCCCGCAAATAAGCGCGAATTTTCCGCAGTAATTCCTGATCTAAAGGTAAATAACCAGGTTCGGTTTTTTCTGGTAAAGTATCAACGAAATTATCATAACCATAAAGACGGGCGATTTCTTCAATTAAATCAATTTCCCGTTCTAAATCACGATAACGATAGGGTGGTACTTTTACCGTCCAAGTGCGGTCATTGTTATCAGTTAATTCACATCCTAAAGCAGTCAAGATTCTTTCTACATCTGCTGCTTCCAATTCTCCGCTTTCTAATCCCAAATCAATGGGACCTAGCACTTCATTAATTCTATCTAACCGTAAAACAATAGAATGGGACCAGGTGGAAGCATCAGGACGATTATCAACTATTTCCTGTTGAGTAATCACACCATTTGCTAGTTCTTGAATTAGGGATAAAGCGCGGTTGCAAGCTGTTTCTAATTCGGCACGATTTACACCCCTTTCATATCTTCCCGAAGCTTCACTTCTTAAACCCACACTGCGAGAAGAACGACGAATAGCAACAGAGTCAAATAACGCAGCTTCTAAAACTAAACTGGTTGTTCCTTCATAAACTTCTGTTTCTTCACCACCCATGACTCCTGCTAAAGCTACAGCTTGATTATTAGCAGTAATTAACAAATTATGAGTAGATAAATTGCGAGTTTGTCCATCTAAAGTTTTGAGAGTTTCCCCACTTTCAGCAAAGCGCACACCAATGGTTAAATTTTCACCACCAGCTACAGATTTTAAACGCTGTTGATCAAAAGCGTGTAACGGTTGTCCCCATTCTAATAACACATAATTGGTGATATCTACCACATTATTAATGGGACGGACTCCCGCAGCAAGTAATTTTTGTTTTAACCACTCAGGAGAAGGGGCAATTTTGATATTTTCTACAACAGTTCCAATGTATGCAGGACAAGCTTTATTTTCGGAAATCTTCAAGCTTAAATTTCCAGCATTATTATTAATTGTAACTGCTGGTGGTTGGGGAATAGATAATTTTCCACCGGTTAAAGCTGCAACTTCCCGCGCAATACCCACCATAGATAAAGCATCTGCACGGTTAGCGGTTGCGGTGACATCTAAAATGACATCATCTAAACCCAGAAAAGGACGTACATCACTACCTAAAGTGAGATTTTCTTCTGTGAAAATATGAATCCCGTCTACATCGGTAGGTAAACCCAGTTCTTTTAAAGAACAGATCATCCCGTTAGAGGGTACACCTCTAAGTTTTGTGGGTTTAATTTTTAAGTCAATGTTGGGTAAGTAAGTACCTTTGGTTGCAACTGGTACATAAATATCTGCGCGGACATTGGACGCACCACAAACGATGTTTAATGTTTCCTCTGCACCTACATCTACTGTACAGACACTTAGTTTATCCGCGTTGGGGTGCTGTTCCCGTTGCAGCACTTTACCGATCACAACGCCATCCGCCCAAGTGCGCCGATCTTCTATATCTTCAACCTCAAACCCTGCCATTGTCAAGGTGTGGGCTAGTTCTTCTGGAGTTTGGTTAATTTCTACGAGTTCCCGTAACCAATTGAAAGAGATACGCATTTAGTTGTCGTTGTGTTTGGATTTGTGTTTTGTTTTAATTTTATAATTAATTTTATTATAATTTTTAGGATATTTGGCTGTGTATGCTAAAGTTCAAGATATGATTCACAAAATGATTATCAGGTAGAAGTTATGAATGAGCTTAGGCTGGAATTACCTGCAAATATTTCTATTGATGAAGCACAACTATTGTTGACAATTATAAATTTTACGATGTTGTTTATAGTCATAATCATCTTCATATTCAATTGTACTAAATAGTTCTATAATTTCCTGCTGTTTTCGTTGTTGTATAAATTGTTTTAAAGCTTCTGCAATTACAGCACTTTGATCACTATAACCACTCAGTTCAAGTGCTTCTTTGATTAAGTTTTCGTCTATTTCTAAATTTGTCATCATATTGTATTTTTCTCTAAAATTTCATTTACCAAACTATTGCCATGTTTAAAATAAATCCTGGTAAAATATCTTCCCCTGATAATTCTAATGGTGCGGTTAATATTTCGACTGGTTTACCTAAACGATAAATTTCTACTTGGCGTGTTTTTGGATTAATCAACCAACTTAATTTTACACCATTTTCCATATATTCTTGCATCTTCTTTTGTGTTTCTTGCAAGCTATCTGTAGGTGACATTAATTCTAAAACAAAATCAGGGGCAATGGGAGGGAACTTAGTTTTTTCTTCTGTGGTTAAACTATCCCATCTTTCTTTTTTAATCCATGCAACATCTGGAGAACGATTTGCACCATTAGGAAGTTTAAAACAGGTGGAAGAATCAAAACACACGCCTAGTTTAGTTTGACGATTCCAAACACCAAAATCAGCATTAATTTCTGAATTAATTCTTCCAGTTTCCCCTCCTGTGGGTGACATGACTAATAGTTCTCCTTTAGCGTTGCGTTCAAATTTTACATCAGGATTTTTCCGACAGAGTTGATAAAATTGATCATCGGTAAATCTGACAATAGGGTTTAGGTTAATGGTTATGGCTGTCATTGTCAATATGGGGTGATAGGATAAAACAGGTATTTTTCAATATTGTCAGAATCAGGATTTCCAGGATTAGAGGATTTACAGGATGAAAACAGATATTTGTCAGTAATTAACCATGATTAGGATTAACTAGATAATTAGCAACTAGAGTTAGGAACTATAGTTAGCTAATTAATATCTATATCATTTTACTACCAATCATAGATATTATATCAAATCAGGATCAAAAATTTAATATATTTTACCAGCTTTCTAGTTACTTATCCTGTAAATCCTCAAATCCTGGATATCTTGATTCAGACAATATTCAGACAATATTAATTATCCAGTTATTCTTTAGAGAAAGACTGGGTTAATAATAAGGATGCTCCTGTGTTGTCAAATAACACCAGTCTTAATGAAACCAATTTAAAACCTATTATTGATGAGCTTCTTATTTCTGGCTGACGGATGAATGTTTATACTTAAATCTCGTAATACCAAATATTTTCTTTTTTGACAATAATCCGATTCAAAGACATTCGATCAATTACTCCTGCATCTTCTAATTGTCCTAATAATCTAGTGATAGTAACACGGGTAGAACAAACAAGGGCGGCTAAGTCTTCATGTGTCAGTCGCATATTAATTAATCTCCCTGTTTCTACCTGTGAGCCAAATTTTTTAGATAACCATGCTAGAAGTTGAATTAGCATAGTTTCTACTTTTTTATGGCTACGTATTAACATTAATTCTTCTGCTTGATGGATGTGCTGAAGTAAAGCATCTGTAAATTGCTGCAAGTTATCTGCTGCTAAAATATTCGCTTCTACATTAGTTAAACATTCTATGCAATAGGGTTTGATTTTTGACAGCATTTCACCCACTATATCCCCAGGTCCCCATAAACCTAAAGCTACTGTTGTACCGTCTTCTAAGTAGGTATAAGTCATGACAAAGCCGCTTTCTATTTGCCAGAGGGCATTTTTTTTACTGGGTATGAGCGATCGCCTGGAAAAATGAAACTTTTGGCGATCGTTATCAGTAGATAACCCGAAAATAATTGTATTTAAAGGCATAAGTATATTATATTACTATTTTCCGATGTTCTAACCGTAGTATATATGATTTCGGATCAGAAAGTCACGCCAAAAATATCTTCTAGGGTAAGTCAGACCGCACAAATCAAGTAAATCAAGCAATTTTGACATCGGGCGCACCCTACAAATGTGTTGATTTCTGGTCAATATAGAGCAACTATGGGAATTATATTAAATAACTACGGTAATCCGATAGATTTATGATATTTTAGTAAAACAAGTGAGAAGCTATCACATTTAACACTTTAAAGTAGACTTCTTTCGTAAAAAGGCTCTTAAATCTATCAATGTACAGTAGTATTTTAAATACAGACGTGAATAGTCAAAGCTACCGTCTCCTGGAACTTTCCGCCAAGGTGGAATACGCACTCTTAGCACTGCTAGAACTAGCCAGCCACCATGATCAAAAAGTTACTCTAACTATAAGTGAAATTGCAGCCAAGCAACCCATCCCAGAGCGTTACTTAGAACAAATTCTCACTCAACTGCGACGTGCGGGTGTGGTGCAGAGTCAGCGCGGTTCAAAAGGTGGTTTTCTTTTAGTGCGTGAACCTTGGCAAATAACCTTACTAGAAATAGTCACCTTGGTAGAAGGAGAACGGAAAGAGAAAGAAAATTCTGAAAATCCAACTATAGAAAGGACTCTAGTGCGTGAAATTTGGGAAAAAGCTAACACCGCTTCTAGTGAAGTGTTGCGTAGTCACACACTCCAAGACTTATGTCAAGAAAAAGAAACTCGCACTCAAAATGATCCCATGTATTACATTTAGTGTGAGTCATCAGCTAATAAATATGGGAAAAGCAATTAATCAATTAATCAATTAATCAATCAATTAATTCTTTTTCATCAAAACTAACAAACACAGACAAATACCAAGGAGTTTGATCGGACTTAATGCCTGATTTTGATAGATGATTACAACACCCAAACCCATCAGTACAAAAGGTACAAAATAACTACCATAATTAGTTAAAAAATTTGCTATTTGCTTCTGGTGGGTTAACTTATAAGCTGCGTAACACCAAACTGACAATAGGAGGAAAAAGACAACTATAATCACTAAAAAGCTATCTAGTTTATTGGTAGAAAATAAAGGTATATAAACAGTAATATTATCACTGCCATTAGCAATAGTAATTAGAGTAATGGTATAAATTTGAGAACTTAACAAATTACTTTGACTTGATGATGCAAATGGTGTAATTTCGGTATTAATTTCAGCCGATAAATTGGTATCTTGTTCTTGATTAACTAAACTACTAATACCCATAGACAAAGGAATCAAACCTAATAAACTAATCCAGTTTGTAGGTATAATTAAACCACTCAATAAACCAGGTAAACTGAGAATGACAAGAATCGTAAAACCCAAATATTGACCTAAAACAATTTGCCAAGGTTGTAAATTATCATCAGCTTGGGCAAAAAAAACCAACAAAATCACAAGATCATCAATATTAGTAGCAATAAAAGTTACAACTCCTGTGATTATAGATATCAATAAATCATTCATTCTACATCATTAATCTTCAAACATCATGAATAGTTTAATTACTGCTTTTACTCAAGGTATTATCGCTTTTGCAGCCACTAATATAGACGATATTATTATTTTACTACTTTTATTTTCACAAATAGATAGTAATTTTCGCCGTAGACATATTTTTATCGGTCAATACCTTGGTTTTTTAGCTATTATTATTCTTAGTTTACCAGGTTTTTTTGGTGGCTTAGTGATTCAGCGAGAATTTATTGGATTATTAGGATTATTACCAATAGTAATTGGCATTAAATATTTATTGAATCGAGAAGAAGAAAATACAGAAGTACAAACAGTAAATAGTGATTTATTAGAGTCATCAAATCCCAATCCCATATTTGCTTTTTTATTAAGTATTCTTCACCCTAATACTTATAAAGTTGCGGCTGTAACGCTGGCTAATGGTGGTGATAATATTAGTATTTACATTCCCTTATTTGCTGGTCAGAGTTTTGGTAGTTTAGGAATTATTCTGATTGTTTTCTTATCTATGGTAGGGGTGTGGTGTGGTATTGCCTATTTATTAAGTCGTCAAGCTGCTATTGGTTATATTCTAACTCGTTATGGTAAGGCTTTAGTTCCATTTGTGTTAATTGGTTTGGGATTATTTATTATGTATGAACGTGGTACTTTAGAAATGATCAAATCATTGTTATAAGATATTTGAAAATAAAATATTGGAAAAGCATTTTCAGGTTTACAGATATTTTTTATTCCACTAAATCTCTATTAAGATGGAGAAATGTGATTTTGGTTAAACCCTACTTATGCTGGTAAAACTAACTTCCAACTTACCATCATTAAAATGCTGTATATAATCAATTTCAAAGGGCGTTGAGGTGTAATTTCACAAAGTTTAGCACCAATAATTACACCGGGAACTGAACCGATCCAAATTGGTATCACTAAACCCCAATTAACTGTTCCTAATGTGAGATGTCCTAAAGATGTGAATATTAATAAAATTGCGGCTTGAGTAATATCTGTACCTACTAATTTACGGGCATCAAGACGAAAGAAAACCATCAAAACCAAGGCAAACATAGAACCGGAAGAAACGCTAGTCATACCCACAGAAAAACCTAAAAGTGCGCCAATTAACAATGTTAAAAACCGCCCTTGATTAGTTTTAACATTTAATGTTGGTAATTCGGGTAAATTGACTTTGGGGAAAAACTTCACTAACAACATTTGGATTAATGCTGTGAATGTAACAATTAAAATCATTACTCCCAATAACCGCAGCAAAAGATTATCTATGTTGAGGTTACTGTTTCTGAGTTGATGTAAAACCGCTACACCTAACAATGAACCTGAAACGCTACCTATTGCCAGCCATTTAACTATTTCTATATCTAGGGTTTTTTGTTGCCAGTGTTTGACTCCACCTACTACTTTCATTAATGTGGCTGCTACAACATCAGAACTGATAGCAATAGAAGGCGGTACTTGAAAAATAAAAATTAACATTGGAGTGATTAAAGATGCGCCTCCTATTCCTGTTAAACCGACAATAATACCGATGAAAAAGCTGAAAACGGGTAGTAGTAAGTAGTCCATGTTCCTGTTTTGTAGTGGGTTTTAGCTGTGATCTGTAATAACTCCTCAAGGATGAGTTTTCCCTCTGGTGAAAATTTAGGTTGTTATTTTCTTAACCTGATTGTCTTCACTTGGGTTAATCACCGCAATCTTGATTGACTTACCGTATTTTAATAGTACACCTGGGAAAAGTATATTGTCAAGGTCTGAAAATGAAATAATTTTTTGTTGATTTTGTGGTGATTATTTGCTGACGAATAGAGAAAAAATGATCAATAGTTGAGGAAATACAAACTACAGCTATGGGGGATTTTATTGCTAGTTAAATAATAATAAATCCTAATTAAACGCTAATAATAAGTTACTTAAATAGAAATATTTGCATCAAATAAAAAATAAACGCAGCTACTATAAAAAATTTCTTATAAATCTTTTACTTTTGTGTAATTTGCGCTTTTGGCAGTGTAATAATATTGATTTTGAGGCAATACTGTTCGATTAAGGATTTTTGTAGGTTGGGTTTACCGTGTGGAAATCCAACAAACCCTTGTAAATGTTGGGTTTCTTTCCTCAAACCAACCTACGTTATGTCGTTGTTTTAGGGTTAACCGAAAAGTATTGAATTATTAATAGCTAGTTACTAATAGCTAATTTCTTAACTTATGAATAAAATGAAAATGATGAAAGAGGAACACACATCAAAGGTTATGGTGATCAAAAACCTGCTGTTTTCTAATTGGCGTTCTTTGTTGCTGATGTTGATAGGTGTGTATTTACCTTTGCAAGTTGTGGAAATTATGGCGGTGAAAATTTGGCAGAATAAAGATAGCTTTTCTTGGGATGTGCCGATTTTGATGGCTATTCATAGTACAGCTAATCCTCAACTAGATGCGATCGCAGTAGTGTTAACTAAGTGGGGATCATTTTGGACTGCATTTCCTGTGTTGAGTGCGATCGCCATAATTTTATTACGTAACCGCAGATGGAGAACTTTTAATTATCTGATCACTACTGCTATAGGAAATTTAATTATTAATCACACAGCTAAAGAAATTATACAGCGAACACGCCCTAATTTATGGATATCAAAAGCACCAGAATTGGATTATGCTTTTCCTAGTGGTCATGCCATGACAAGTATGACATTAGTAGCAATTTTAGTAATTTTAACTTGGGATCATCCTTGGTGGTGGTTAGTTTTAATTATTGGTAGTTTTTACCTCTTAATTATTGCTTGGACAAGACTATATTTAGGAGTTCATTTTCCTAGTGATATACTTGCAGGTTGGATGCTTGCTTTAGCTTGGGCTATTGGTATGAATTTAATTATTAAACCATAATTATTAAACCATAAGTCTTCAGCCGTCAGTATTCAGCCATCAGCAAAGAAGAAAATCATGAATAATAGCTGATTACTGATAGCTGAATACTTAATGAAATGCTTAATGAAATGACTAATAACTACTAACCAGTAAAAATTAAGATTTTTGAGCAGGTGCATTAATCACTCTTGCATTTACAATTGCCTGAGAAACATTAGGAATAAACCAGTTAATTTCACCAGGTTTGAGAATTTGTGTTCCTGCTTGGCTAAACTCAATAACACCTGTATCTGGGTTAGTTGTCAAAACTAACTTAGTGCCATTAGTAACTTTAACAATTGAATCACCTGTTAATTCTTGGTTTTCTCCATCTAAACCAACAGCTACAGCTTTAACATCTGAAGGTATATAAACTCCTTGACAATTCCATTTATTTTTGGTTGTCTGATTATCACCTAAAAAATATAAAGCTGATCCTTGGGAATAATCATCTTCTTCTAAATTTGGTTCTGGTCCATAAATAGCTATTGTTTTACCTGTTTTATTAATACATTGCCCCCAATCAATCCCTGATTCAAAGGCTAATTTTTGTAATTTTAAATCACTGATTTTCTGCTCTAATTGTTCTGGTGTATAGCCTTGGGGTAAAGTTTGTGTAGCTTTTGCGTTTGCTAACTGGTTCAATTGTTGAGTCAGGGCTATGTAATCAGGATTTTTCTTATATCTGGGCGGATCTGCTAACGCAGATTCAGAAAATAATAAACTGATACAGCATAACGCAATCATCAATATATACTTGAGACTTTTCATGGTAGTAATTCCTGATTTGAGAATATTTAGATTATCCATTTGACCCAAAGTAGAAATGAAAAAAACATCATGTTTCTACTTACTGAACTGTTCGCTAGTTTAAATTATCATAATTAATTCAAATGAGCAAGAATATCATTTAGCCAATTAGAATACCCAGTATTAACTTGAATTTGCATATTAAAAAATCTCAAAAATCTATAATTTTATAGGCTTTTACCTATATAACACCCTAAATAACTCATGATTAAGTAGTGTATTTTTACATACTTTTATTAAATCTTGGAAAAGAATTTTTTATACAAATTTAATTCCCACCAAATCCGATGCTCTTTTGAGTATTTATCAACAGAAAATAATTTTACAAAAAATATCAGAAAAAAATAGATAAACCACTTGCATAATATCAAAGCATCATGTAATATTTGATTTGTCAAAGAAAACACAAATCCTAATAGTAGTTGCTAGGAATAGATATGGGGTTAATCTATAAACAGCAGCTACAGATTCTTTAAGGGAATTTTGTACACATAAATCACAGGTCTGAATAGCCTAGAAGGTATAACTAAAAATTAGCCATAATCCAATACAGATCAGGGATTTATTTCTGTGGAATTGGCTGGTAAATATGCACAACAAAAGGAAAACTTTACACTTTTGTAAATTTTTATTACTTGCCATTAGGTATTACTCAGACAAAAATCAAAATCTCCCTATTGTCCATCTATGTATGCGTCATTTCACAATAGAGAATCCTGAAGATGAACACAGAAATTAAATCACCTACAAGTTTTCACGGCTTAAAGCCAAATTGCCTTTCTTTCTCAGAAGTTTTAGCTCAATCTTTTGCGGTTATTGCACCAACAACTGTACCTGCATCTAACATTGGTTTGATTGTGGCACTCTCAGGAAATGGTACTTGGCTAAGTTTTGTGATTGGTTTGATGGGATTATTATTAGTTAGCATTAATATCAACCAATTCGCCAGTCGTTCCGCTTCTCCTGGTTCTTTATACTCATACATTACCAAAGGTTTAGGAGCAACCGCAGGTGTAATTTGTGGTTGGAGTTTGGTACTGGCTTATTTATTTACAGGAATGTCAGTTCTTTGTGGTTTTGCTAACTTTTTTGGGATTTTTATTAGCCATTTAGGTATTCATCCTTCGAGTATTACACTATTAGCTATTGGGGCGGGAATTTCTTGGTATGCAGCTTATAAAGATATTCAACTTTCAGCACTAACTATGCTGTGGTTAGAAGTAGTTTCTTTAGTTTTAATTATCATTTTGTGCCTGATTATTTGGGCGCACAAAGGTTTTGCTGTAGATATGTCTCAATTAACTTTATCTGGTGTGAATCCCGGTAATATAGCCACTGGATTAGTTTTAGTTATGTTTGGGTTCTCTGGTTTTGAAAGTGCCACTAGCTTAGGAGATGAAGCCAAAAAACCATTACGTACAATACCTAAAGCAGTGATGGGTAGTGTTATCCTTGCAGGTTTATTTTTTGTTTCTACTACTTACATAGAAGTTTTGGGTTTTAGTGGTACTGGGGTATCTATTACTCAAACAGAAGAACCTTTAGGTTTTCTTTCTCAACAAGTAGGAGTTGGTTTTTTAGGAGAATTAGTAGGTTTAGGAGCATTATTTAGTTTCTTTGCTTGCATTTTAGGAAGTATTAACCCTGCTGCTAGAGTAGCTTTTTTAATGGCACGTCATGGTTTATTTCATGCGTCTTTAGGTCATGCCCACACAGAAAATAGAACTCCTCATGTTGCTGTTACAATGTGTTCATTTTTGACATTTTTAGTTCCGGCGATCATGTCTTTTTTCCACATCAAACTCTTTGAGTGTATGGGATATTTGGGTGCTATTTGTAGTTATGGTTTTTTAACTGTTTATATTTTGATTTCTGTTGCTGCTCCAGTCTATCTACACAAAATTAATAAACTCCGTCTCATAGATATAGTATTTTCTATGTTGGCGGTGGGTTTTATGATGATTCCCATTTTAGGAAGTGTGGGTATTCCTGGTAGTAATCTTTTTCCTGTTCCAGAAGCTCCTTATAATCTTTTTCCTTACTTGTTTTTAATCTATCTTGTTACTAGTTGTAGTTGGTTTTTAATTAAAAAACAACGCTCCCCCCATTTAGTAGCAGGAATGCAGCAACGAGTTGATGAAATTCATGCGAGTTTTGCGGAAAGAAATAACTATTAACAGGTGGTAATTTCCCAAATCTCAAATCTCAAATCTCAAATCTCAAATCTCAAATCTCAAATCTCAAATTCCTATGAGTGGTGTAATTACAGCAATTAGTACAGGGGCGGCCGCTTTTAGTGCCACCAATATTGATGATTTAGTCATCTTAACTTTGTTTTTTTCACAAGTAAATGTGAAATTCCGTAAATGGCATATAATTTTAGGTCAATATGCAGGTTTTACAGCTTTAGTTTTGGTGAGTTTACCTGGTTTCTTTGGCGGTTTAATTTTACCTCGTCCTTGGATTGGTTTATTTGGTTTAATACCAATCATCATCGGCATCAAAACTTTACTAAATTCCGAAGATGAAGAATCAGAAGATGTAGATACAAATACAGAAACATCTCATGAATCATTGTTAGCTAAATTTTTTAATGTGCAAACTTACAGTGTAGCTGCTATTACTTTCGCTAATGGTACAGACAACATTAGTATTTATGTACCGATATTTGCTAGTAGTAATTGGCAGAGTCTTTTATTAATTTTGGGTGTGTTCTTTTTGTCCGTGGGATTATTGTGTTATGTGGCATATAAATTAACTCATAACCAGGCGATCGCCCATCTGTTCACCCAATATGGTCATCGTTTCATGCCCTATGTTTTGATTGGATTAGGTACTTTTGTCTTCATTGACAGTCATAGTTTAAGTCTAATGAATGTACTTAACAGATAACAGCGTAAAAAACAAAATCAGCCTTTAGTTATCAGTACTTAGGTTAAGCATCAAATTTAAAGTTTGTATAACTCCATAATAAACATTTACAAACTGAAATTTATCTTTAATTTTTACCTATTACTGACTGTTAAATATTGGTAGCTCAACAATTAATAAAAAATGCTAACAACTAATGACAAATGAATGATTAATCATCAATAATAACTAATACACCAAGAGGAAAAAATTTTGACTATACTCACATTTTCTTTATTAGTTTGGCTGGGATCATTTAGTGCTGGGTTAGTAGGATCATTAACAGGTTTAGGAGGCGGAGTCGTTATAGTTCCTTTATTAACTTCAGTTTTTGGTGTTGATATTCGTTATGCTGTTGGTGCATCTTTAGTCTCAGTAATTGCCACATCATTAGGTTCAGCATCTACATACATTAAACAAGGATTTGCTAACCTGCGCTTAGGAATGTTTTTGGAAGTTGCCACTACCATTGGTGCAATGATTGGAGCTTTATTAGCTGCCTTTGTTTCCGTGAAATTCTTAACAATTATTTTGGCAGTTGTTTTAATTTATTCAGCATATTTATCCCAACGCCCAAAAGCAGAAAATCAAGAAATTGCCGAACCAGATCCCATTGCGGAATATCTCCAACTCAATGGCACTTATCCCACACCTAACGGTGTGATACCTTATCAAATAAATGCCTTACCTGCTGGATTTAGCATTATGTTAATTGCCGGTGTGCTTTCTGGTTTATTAGGAATTGGTTCGGGAGCATTTAAGGTATTAGCAATGGATCAAGCCATGCGTCTACCTTTTAAAGTTTCCACCACCACCAGTAATTTTATGATCGGTGTTACAGCAGCAGCTTCTGCCGGTGTTTATTTAAGTCGTGGATATATAGATCCTGGTTTATCCATGCCAGTAATGTTGGGAGTTTTACCAGGCGCTTTTTTAGGAGCAAGAATTTTAATTGGTGCTAAAACCCAAACATTGAGAATAATTTTTAGCCTTGTGCTAGTCGTAATGGCTATCAAAATGGTGTACAACAGTCTTATAGGGGGGTTATAATTATGTATAGATTAAATTCGGGTTTTCGTTGGACTTCATCAATACAACAAGAAACTGAAGTAATGACTCTAGCTTTAATATCTGAAGAACCAGATTCAGATATTCAACAACTAGAAAAACAACATTTTCATCATGTCAATCATCTCAATTATCAGGGTGTAATTGCAAATAATCATAAAATAGAAAAATTGCCGGGTGAGCAATTATTAGAAAATCTGCTCAGTAATTTACTTAGATATGGTGTTTTGATTGCCAGTTCTATAGTATTTATAGGAGGAATATTACATTTAATCAATCACGGTTCAGAACCTGCTCAATATCATATATTTCGTGGTACATCTCCTGAATTATGCTCACCTATTGGCGTATTCACAGCAATTTTATCAGGTAGTCGGCGGGCAATTATTCAACTAGGACTTTTAATATTAATTGCTGTTCCAGTTTTACGAGTCCTTATTTCTTTTTTGACTTTTTTATTCCTGCGACAATTTATTTATGTAGTCATTACTTCTTTAGTGTTAACGAGTCTTATTTACAGTTTGCTCAGTGCCTACTAATATGTAATAGGTAAAAAATCAGTAGATAAATCCCCGAATTTTTTGGTCATTCGGGGATATAATCAGATATTTATACCAATCATGTGTACCAAATTCAAGAATCAAATAACTACAAAGAAGACAAAGTACACAAAGAAGGAAGCAAGATATTCAGAAATTTGGCACATTCTTCTACAGAAATGGTATTACTAGGAAATTAACAATTTTTTCTTAGTCATTTTTAAGTTTTTCCAAAGAATCTGAATTTGTTTATAAGCATCCTCTGGGGAAAGTTTACCACCAGTTTGTAGACCACAAATGTAGTTCACCCTTTGAGAAAAATCTTGAAGATGAGCATTAAATAATAAATATTCTGGTTCAAACTGTCCATAATATGCACTACGTGGATAAAGAAAATCAGATATTTCTGAGAGAAAATAAGGGTCTTGGTTCATATACAAGCAGGTAGTTAGAATTAAAACAATCAGAAATTATGCAAGTGGTATTTAAGAAAATTTTATGTTAGTATTTCATAAACTCTCTTTAAATGCAGTATTAGTGAATACATTTTTCAGTATTCTCATAGTTGGAAACACTGGTAAATACAAATTGACTATAATGATCAGTAAATCAAATTGAAATTTGCTGTAATACCCGAATACCCCACTTCTTTAAGAAGTCGGGAATCTATATACTATTAACTACAGTATTTTTGTATATTTAGTGTATAGTTACTAAAGTCATGATATAATTTTGCACGATAGACATAATTACAGAATATTGTATCAACATGATCAAAGAATGCGACCGAGATGAAAAAATATCACACTTTCAAAAAAGCAGGTAAACTCACAGCTTTAATATGTTTAATTACTATTTTAGTTACTCCTTTTGTTATAGTTAATGCTGGTGAGCGTGGTGTATTAATGAAGTTTGGAAACGTGCAAGATCCAGTATTAGGCGAAGGAATACACTTAATTATTCCTGTAGTGAATACAGTTAAAAAATTAAGTATTAGAATCCAAAAACAATCTATATCTACTGAGTCTATATCTAAAGATTTACAAAATATTTTTACTCAAGTAGTGCTAAATTGGCATATTCAACCCATAAAAACAAATCTAGTATTTCAACAAATTGGCGATGAAAAAAACATTATAGATATGATTATTGATCCAGCAATTGCAGAAGTTGTAAAAGCTATAGTCGCTCAATATACAGCAGAAGAAATCATTACTAGACGTGAAGATGTGAAAAATAAATTAGATAATTTTTTAAGACAAAGATTAGATAATTATTATATTGTAGTTGACGATGTATCTTTAGTTAATATCAACTTTTCTGATCAGTTTATAGAAGCTGTAGAAGCAAAACAAGTTGCTGCACAGGAAGCAAAACGGGCGGAATTTTTAGCGATTAAAGCAGCTAAGGAAGCGGAAGCTAAGGTAAATTTAGCCAAGGGTGAAGCTGAATCTTTGAGTTTATTAAAAAATATTTTGACTCCAGAATTATTACAAAGACAAGCATTAGAAAAGTGGAATGGTAAATTACCGTTAATTGTGGGTAAAGAAGATTTTAAAATTGGCGATATTCAACAGTTAATTACAGCAAGTGAAAATTAAGTTATTTGTAAGAATTCAGGAGTCAGGAGTCAGGAGTCAGAATATTGGATAAATCAGTAGATTATCAATATGTGATTTTTAGTCTAACCCTTAAAAAGCTTATTTCTGTTAGCTGATAGCTGAATGCTTACAGTTATTTTTTTAATCATGAATCTTGATTTTAAATCCCCTCTTGGTTAAAATTGGGGATTTTATTGTTTATGAATTTTTGAAAATTTCTAGAGGAATATCAATAATTTTCAACTGAAGTAAAAACAAAATTAATAAGGTATATGCAGTTGAAGAAATCAAAGTATTGAATATCTCTTTTTTAAGATTACGCTCCTGGGGTTGTTTTTGAAAAATATCACCGGCTCCAAATTGCATCATGAGAATACCAATAATATTTGATAACCAGTAACCAATAATTGTGCAAGGTAAAAGTAAATTTTCTGACAAAAAACTGCACACATAACCAAAAAAGTACGCTATCGGTAGATTGAATAATAAATCATTCCACCAGCATAATGGAGAAAGCAAATATCCGAAAACAACAAAAAACCCTCCTCTTAATTTCTTCCAAATATTGCTGCTTGGTTGGTGGGAGGTGGTTTCTTTTTTCTCTTCTAAAGTGGGATCAAAGTTTTGACTGGTTACGGATAAATTTTTCATAAATACACTATTCCTATCAAATTAGTGTATTTTAACTTTAAATCAAAAAAAAGTCCATAGTTAGGGTTTGCTGAATAAACCTAAAACCTTGATATATCAAAGGTTAGAGGCTGATAAACACAGAAATTAGTGCAAGGGTTTTGAAGGGTATACCGGAAAAAGTGTGCATTTTTTGGGATTTCAAGAGATGGCAAAGAAATTTTCAAATCTTCTCCTGACTCCTGACTCCTGACTCCTGACTCCTATGCCCTCACGGAAAGACTTTCTCAGCAACCCCTAGTTATTAATGCAGGACTGACGCAACTGGCACATGAGTATGGTGTGCAAGACCGCATAAGTTATGTAAATATACATATTATTTATATCTGAAGCACTAGACAACTTGATGAAGTGCGGAATGTGGGTAAAAATTAAGGTGAAAGTTAGATACCATAAAAACACCTAACTAACCGCCTTAACTCTCTTTTGCTAACCCCTACCACCACCAATAAAATATAACAATGCCATTCTCACAGCTACACCGCTAGTCACCTGATCTTGAATTAAACTAAATTCAGGATCATCCATTAAATCTGAACTAATTTCTACACCTCTATTAACTGGACCAGGATGCAAAACTTTCACATTTGATTTACAGGCTTTCAACCGATTTCTAGTAATTCCAAATAATTGATGATATTCCCTTAAACTGGGTAATAAATGGGCTGTCATTCGTTCTTTTTGCAAACGCAATGTCATCACAAAATCAGCATTTTCTAAAGCTGGTTCTAGTTGCCAATGGATAAATAAACGTTCTGCATTTGCTGTACCTTGTAAATATTCAGCAAAGAATTTAGGTAATAATGTGGGAGGTGCGGCTAAATGCACTTCTGCACCACTGGCGGTTAAACTCCAAATATTAGAACGGGCAACGCGAGAATGTAAAATATCGCCAACAATGGCTATTTTTTTACCTGCTAATAATTCGATTCTCGGTTTTTCGGGATTAATTAAACTACAAATTGTAGATAAATCTAATAATGCTTGAGATGGGTGTTCATGTTGTCCATCACCTGCATTTAAGACACTGACTTTTTCACCTAAACGATCCATTTCTTGGGCGATCGCCTGGGGTACTCCTGCTTCTTTATGGCGAATTACCATAATATCTGTACCCATTGCTAAATAGGTTTTAGCGGTATCTAATATTGTTTCTCCTTTAGTCATGGAAGATGTAGCCGCAGCAAAATTCAGAGTATCTGCACTTAACCTTTTAGCAGCTATTTCAAAACTACTCCGGGTGCGGGTAGAAGGTTCAAAAAATAAATTTGCCACTACCTGTCCTTGCAAAGTGGGTACTTTTTTAGTCCTGCGTGATAGAACCTCTCTAAATGAAGCCGCAGTTTGTAAAACCGCATTATATTCATCCGTTGTGAAGTCAGATACAGAAAGAATGTGATGACGATTCCAAGTAGTTGTAGGCATTTAGATTTTGGATTTTAGATTTTAGATTTTGGATTTGGGATTTTTGAGGTAATTAGCAGTAGTCATGAACAATTACCAATTACCCATTACCAATTACCAATCACCAAACCTTTAAGTTGGTAAATGAAAGACTTTCAAAGCAATAGAAACTATGCTCAGGAAGGTGACAAAACCGATAGTATCCAGCATGGTGGTTACTAATGGACCACTCATTAAAGCTGGATCTAATTTTAGCCTTTGTAATCCCATTGGTAGCAAGGTTCCCAAGCTCACCGCCACCATTGTATTCGTTGCCATGACTGTGCCGGCAACTAAAGCTACCCATCTTTCATTCGGTTTTGCCCAAATAAGAGATAGGGCGATCATTGTTACACCTAATGCAATAGCTGTTCCTAAACCTGCTAAAAGTTCTTTGCGGAGAATTTTACCAGTATCTTCTGCTGTTACTTCTCCTACACCTAAACCGCGAATAGTCACGGTTAAGGCTTGAATACCGACAGTTCCCCCGGTGTTAGAAAATATGGGCATAATTACAGCTAGAACCGGTACAGCCGCAATAACTTGTTGAAAGGGAGCGATCGCGCTAGCCGCACCGATGTACAATGCCATGATACCTAATAACCAAGGCAACCGTTTACGAATGGTAACATGAGGAGGAGACAAAGCTTCTTCATCGCCACTCACAGCAGCTAATTTTTGGATATCTTCTGTAGCTTCTTCTTCTAAAATATCAATGACATCATCAATGGTAATAATCCCGACTAATCTCTCTTCCCTATCCACCACAGGCATGGCAATTAAATCATAACGTTGCATAATTCTGGCAACTTCTTCCTGTATGGTTTCAGTTTTCACTTTCACAACATGAGAACTAGCAATATCTTTAATTAAGACTTCGGGAAATGTAAATAATAACTGACGCAAAGAAACAACACTAACTAATTTACGGTTATCGTCGGTGACGTAAGCATAATAAATTGTTTCTTTATCTTCGTCTTGTAAACGAATTTTGCTTAACGCTTCACCTACAGTTAAACCTTCTCGCAACCGTACATATTCTGTTGTCATTACCCTGCCCGCAGTACCTTCAGGATAACCGAGAATTGTTGCTGTTGCTTGTCTTTGTTCTGGGCTAAGTTGTTGTAATAAACGTTTAACAACTCCTGCGGGTAATTCATCAAATAAATATGCCCTTTCATCAGGACTCATTTCTTCTACAAGATGTACTACTTGGGCATCATGTAAAGAGTTGATCAGTTCTTCTTGTACTTCTGTGGGTAAATATTCAAATACATCAATAGCTTGATTTTTGTTCAGTAAACGAAAAGCGATCGCCCTTTGTTTTTCAGGTAATTCTGAAATATATTCCCCCACATCCACAGGTTGTAGATTATTTAAATCACATTTTAATTGATTTAAGTCAGCAACATCCAATGAATTGCGAACATCTTGTGTCAGCATAATAAATTCCTCCTAATGTCTCCCCCTCGCTGGGAGACTTTCTCGCCAGCTTAGGGGAGGATACTACTGCCATCTGGTGGACTTTTGTCCATAAAATCTTCAGAACTCAATATTGATATTTAATCAAGTCATCATTAAGTTATCATCCTAACCCGGAAAGGGCTGATTTGATAACAACCTGGTAATAATGATTTATACTGTATCATTTTACACAAATATATATTTTAGATGCCTTGATTTTTTATAGTATAGATGTAGTGATTTTACTACTATATTAATCTGTGTTAAGTCTATTAGGCACTTTACTGGAAATCTTTACACAATGGAGATATCTCTGGTTACAAATCTGGTTTTCACTATGTTCAGGGGTTTTGTGGTAAGAATCGGGTAATATAAAGATAAAAGCAAGAAAACCTATAATCTTAATTTACTGTAACATCATCAGCGATAACAACCAGTTCAATTACTTTTTCATGAAGTCAAAACCTATTATTTACTGATTATCATGATTTAGAAATTATGTTAATTACATCTCCTGCACTTGATAAATTAATGCGTGAATTTGGCAGTGAAGAAAAAATTAATAATTTTTCTAAACTTGATCAACCAATTATTATAAATCTCTTGGAAAATGGTAAATTGATAGGTTATTTAAGATGGGTATCTTTAAAATTTAATCTATCACTTAAATTTGAAAATCTCACCTATAGTAAATTTTTAGATCAGAAAACCTTAAAAGTAGATATTACCAACCAAATTGATTAAAGTCTGGTAACAAAATAACCAACCTTATCAAGTTTTATTATCCACATCTTCAAAAAATTAACACCTTCTGCCTTCTGCCTTCTGCCTTCTGCCTCCTGCCCCCTGCCTGATACCTTATGTATAATCCCACACAACACCCCACACCCTACACCCCCAGAAATTAACCCTCTGGTAAACTGTCAAATACCTGTTGAACTAACTGCTTAGTCTTATTTTCCAAATGTTGCCAATCCACTTCCCCAAACTCATCTAATAAATTAGTATCAATATCAACATCTGTATTTTCTGGACTGTAATTGACAAAACACACTTGATAACACAGATCCCACAAATCCACATTCACTTGCTGTTCTTGACGTTGCAAGCGCAAATGGTATCCTGGATGGGGCATAGGCAACAAAGCAAGATTGGCCTTAATATCTTCCACCTCTTCCGGTGTGGCAGTTTCCATATCTTGCAACAACTGTGTCACCATAGCCTTGGTTTCATCAGTTGTACCAGGTGGCCAAATCAGTACATCATGGTAAGTTCCTTTCCAAGAGGATGTATCCAGATGCTTACGAATATTATCAACAACGCGAATAAAAGCCGGTTGCATGAGGATTTCAGCTTGCTGCCATGTGGTAGAGTTTGTTATCTTAGGTGGCATTGTTAGTTAAGAAAAATACTAAACAAACAGTAACAATTTGTTGTTTTTATTAAAAAACTGCAATTTTAGTCTAAATCTTTTCTCAAGATAGCGGATCTCAGGACAGAAAATTTGGAGATATTTATTACCGTTTGCAAAATTAGGTGTTAAAACTGGGGAGGGAATGATGATTGGCAAACTACTAGACCATAGATACCAAGTCATACGCATTTTGGCAACAGGAGGATTTGGTCAAACCTATATTGCTGAAGATACTAGGCGGCCTGGTAATCCCATCTGCGTTGTCAAACACCTTAAACCTGCCAGCACAGACCAAAAAATCTTTGAAACTGCTAAACGTCTATTTAACAGCGAAGCAGAAACTTTAGAAAAATTGGGTAATCATGACCAAATACCCAGACTACTCGCTTATTTTGACGAAAATCAAGAATTTTTCTTAGTTCAAGAATATATTGACGGACATACTCTCACAGAAGAACTGATACCCGGCCAACCTTGGAGTCAAAACCAGGTGATGCAGTTGTTGTTGGAAGTGCTGGAAATTTTAGAATTTGTCCATCAACAAGGTGTAATTCATCGTGACATCAAACCAGATAATATCATCCGTCGTGCTGCTGATTATAAATTAGTTTTAGTAGATTTTGGGGCAGTTAAACAATTAAGGTCGCCTTTAGTCTCTATTGGCGCACAACTCACCGCTACAGTTGCTATAGGCACTCCTGGCTATATGCCCACAGAACAAGGACAAGGTAAACCCCGTCCTAATAGTGATATTTATTCTTTGGGAATTATTGCTATTCAAGCTTTAACTGGAGTACCCGCTAACCAATTTCCAGAAGATCCTGATACCGGTGAAATTATTTGGCAGCATTTTAGACCTGTCAATTATCAATTGGCGGAAATTCTCAGTAAAATGGTGCGTTATCACTTCAAGGATCGCTACCAAACTGCAACAGAAGCACTACAAGCTTGTAGAGAGTTTGTGAATATGACTTCTACATCTTCTGTTTATTCCGAAGCTCCCAAACAAGTTAGCTACCATCCCCCCAAACTCGCTTCTACCAGCAAACTATCTCAAATCTTTTCACAGCAAACCGTCGCAGTTGCACCTGGTAATTCTAGTCCTGTTGTTCCTCAACCTGTTATTCAACAACAGGATAACAAACCTGATCCATTACCCTTGATCATTGGTTTATTATTAGCTGGTGGTGCAGCAGCTTTGGTAACAAATTTATATCCAAATGTGAAAAATATCGCTGCTAATTGGACAGGGAAAAGTAGCACTTCAGCTACAAATTGCTTGGCTATAGTCAAGCCTAATTCTAATGTCCGTTCTGAACCTAGTGCGATTAATTCTGATAATATTTTAAAGACTCTTGGTGATGCTAGTGAGTTCGATGTCACTGGTAAAAGAACAAAACGCGGTTGGATAGAATTAAAACTTAAATCTGGTCGTTTGGCTTGGGCGCACTCTGATGTTATTATTAATAATAATGAATGGATTGCTTGTTTGCGGGATCAAGGAATTTCTATTCAAACAGTAGATGATCTGCCTTTAATTGCATCTCGACCTGTTCCCAAACCACAACCAAAACCAATTGTTGTTGCTACTCCCAACCCAGTAAAATCTGAAAAATCTCCAACTAGTGAGGAGCAGAAAAAAATTGTCGAAACGGCTAGACAGAAATTTGAATCAGGAGATTTACCGGGGGCGATCGCTCAACTCAAAACCATTCCTCAAAATGCAGCTTCTGGTATTAAAGAAACTGTGGAAATAATTAATCAATGGCAGCAAGACTGGGCTAAGGCTGAAGCACTAGCTAATGAGATTAATAAAGCTATTGATAATGGTCAATGGGATAAAGTTTTAGCTTATCGAGACCAGCCCGAAAAATTACCAAATATTAAATATTGGCAAAATAAACTAGAACCATTGTTTAAACAAGCCGCAGAAAACGCTGCTAAACAGGTTCTTCCTAACCAAGACCAAAAACCCAATCAAAATCAAGCAAATACTTCCAAAACATCCACCACTAAGGAAAAGGAAGATAGTGCTAATTAACCAGATGGTAATGGAAATGTTCTTTTTCCCATTACCAATTACCAATTACCCATTACCAATTACCCATTAACGTAATTCGTCGTATTCTGCCGTTTCCACTCTTCTGGTTTCTGGGCGGGAAGATGGTAAAAATTCAGCCCGTCTAATTGTAGCTAAAGGAGGTGTGGGTCCGTGATAGGGGTGAATTACTTGGACGGTACGGGTAGGACGTTGCTTAGGAGAGAACAGGGATAGAACTCCAGCGACAACCACACCACCACCAATAGTCAGAGTTGCCCCACCTACAGCCCAAATTATAGGTGAAGACCACCAGGGATTTTGTTCAGCTGGTAGTGCAGCAGCGACTTTTTGCTGATTTTGCTGTTGAGCTAACTGCCACTGATGTTGAGTGAAATTTTGAACCTGACCTTGAAGTTGCTGATTTTGTAATCTTAGTTGTTCATTGTCGGTTTTCAACTTCTCCATCTGCATATTCAGCTTTTCCATTTCCAGACGTTGGTCGGAATTGGGTGCAATGGGTTGGGGGTTAGGATATACTGGTTGCCCATAGTTAGGGGGATATTGCATTGAAGGCTGCATCAATTGGGGCGCTACAACCGCAGATGGCATTTGTGGAGCCACAGCAAAGTTAGGTTGTTGTATAGGGGTATTCGTTCCTTTGAGCAACAGGAGAGCCGCTAAACCAGCTACAGCCACTCCGCCGATAAATGCCATACTTTCACTCATAAAATTTACCCCTCAACTAATACCAAACCATAATTTAATTGTGACTGACACAATATTATACTCTCTCTCACACTCATAAATTTATTGCCTAGTTTTAATTCACATAGGACTCAACCTATAAGCAAATATATCAGGTAGTTTTTTTTCAGCCTGGTATGTATTGTTAATATTCAAGACTATATCAGTCAAATTGTCCACCAGGGAATGATAAAAAAACTACGCTGTTATCTTTTTTAATCTACTTTTCCCAAATCATCAAGAGGGAGTTGTGATTGTTTGCTTGAGAGTTTGGCAAAATTGAGCGATCGCCGAGAGTCCTTGTTCTGGTGTTCCTTCTGCTAAACGCTTCACCACCGCACTACCAACAATGGCTGCATCCGCTCCCCATTCTCGCACTTGCCGCGCTTGTTCAGGATCGGAAATTCCAAAACCAACACCAATGGGTTTATCTGTAAAACTGCGAATTTGTGTGAGTAAGTCAGAAACACGACTTTCCATTTGTGATCGCATTCCCGTTACCCCGGTAACACTTACCAAATAGATAAAACCTTGGGATGCTTTGGCGATCGCTTCAATTCTCTCAGCAGAACTGGTAGGAGCTACCAACAGTGTTAAATCAAGATCCATCTCACTCGCTGGTTTCAGTAGCCCTGCTGCCTCTTCTAAAGGCAAATCAGGAACTACCAAACCTGCCACACCAGCAGCCTTAATTTGCCCCAGAAACTTATCAATTCCTCGGTGTAAAATTGGATTGTAATAAGTGAATAAAATAATTGGCGCTTGTAAACTGGGAGTAGTAGCTTGCAACATTTCCAGTACCTGATCCAAAGTAGTACCCTTTTGTAAAGCGCGGGTAGCAGCAGCTTGAATCACCGGACCATCTGCCAGTGGATCAGAATAGGGAACACCCAGTTCAATAATATCCGCACCAGAACGATCTAAAACTTTTAAAGCCTGAGCAGTAGTTTCTAAATCAGGATCACCAGCAGTAATAAACGGAATCAGAGCGCACTCGTGATTCCGTCTTAAAGTTTCAAAACAACGAGAAATTGCAGTCATTTGTTAGTGGTCAGTGGTCAGTGGTCAGTTATCAGGTAATTGGTAATTGGTAATTGGTAATTGGTAATTGGTAATTGGTAATTGGTAATTGGTAATTGGGTTATTCATCTTACCCAGTCCCCAGTCCCCAGTCACCAGTCCCCAGTCACCAGTCCCCAGTCCCCAATCCCCAGTCACTAATCACCTGATTCAATTTCAGCTTGTAATTTCGCCAATTCTTCGGGAGAGAGTTCATCTAGTCGCTTTTCTAAGAACGCTTTTTCATACTCTTCCCGTTGTTGATGGTAGGTCATTTTTTTACTCCCTGCACGGAAAAGATATGTGGCTAACCAACCTATCAAACCCACAACCAGTAAAGCTTGACTCCAAATTCCAGCGTCTTGGACATCGAAACCGACTAACTGTAATCCTACATAAGCCAGTCCACCAGCCAAAAAAACGCCCAAAGTAATACCGATTGCATCAATACGTCGCATGAGAGTTATGACCTACCAATATACTAAGTGAACAAATTAAACAATTTGTCTGCGCCGGGGTCGAACATTGGCAATTGGGGAGAGCAGCAACAGACCCGGAAAGAAGAAAAACACCAAAAAGTACATGAATCCACGTTCTACAGAACTGGCAGAATACCAACGCAGCTTGAGATAAAACATCACAATCATTGGTACTACCAGAAGATAAGCTCCCGCTAAAGCTAAATACAGTAGTGCTACAACCATAATTCTTTGTTTAGATTTGAGAATACCATTTGGTGCATCTACTACCCATGATATGCCCAACCTGTCAACTAAGGGAAGTATTGGTGATTGGGGACTGGTGATTGGGGACTGGTGACTGGGTTATTAACTTCCCTTTCTTCCCCTACCTGCCCTATCTCCCTATCTCCCCTGAACCTGCCTATTTTCAAGAGTTGTAGCTGACAATGAAAAAAAAATTGCCAAATACTTGGCAAAATTATAAAAACCAGGTAAAATTGTGTTATAATAAAAATCGCCTGTTAAATGCGAGTGCATCAAACACCGTAGCTTGTGAAAAATCCAACTTAAAAAAAAGTTAAAAAATTTTTTTCAAACTACTTGCACAAAAAACGCAGTTAATGGTAGGATTACTAAGGGTGTTTTGAGATACAAAAACAAAAAACCCTAAACAAAAAACCCTTTGGGAGTGTGGCGGAATGGTAGACGCTACGGACTTAGAAAACTGAGCCTTGATAGAGAAATCTTTCAAGTGGAAGCTCTCAAATTCAGGGAAACCTAAATCTGTAATCTACGTGAACAGATATGGCAATCCTGAGCCAAGCCCAGAACCTTTAGAGTTGAGAATTGATTTTGGGGTTAAATCCAAAACTCAAATTTCAAAGTTAAAATTCCGGGAAGGTGCAGAGACTCGACGGGAGCTACCCTAACGTTAAGACGAGGGTAAAGGGAGAGTCCAATTCTCAAAACCTGTAAGGAAGTAGCGAAAGCTGCGAGAGAATGAAAATCCGTTGACCTTAAACGGTCGTGGGGGTTCAAGTCCCCCCACTCCCACTTTTTATAAATAAAACTAATTATAGTCAGTGTGATATTTTCAGTTACACTGGCTCTTTTAATTTTATTAATTCCTCCTATCAATTACTTGCCTTTCATTATTACAGATAGGTAAAACTGATTATAAAACATTATCAATTTTAAAATTTATATGATTCAAAATTTCTGCTTTATTATTTCTTAACAATTAATTGAGAATTATTTTTATTTATTCACGGTATTGCAATATTTTCAGCCTTCTGGTATGATTTAGAAGAATTTGTAAATTGCCTAAATAGTAAGTATTTTCAAGATTAATTTTGCAGCAGCAGCTAGAAATCATTGCTATATAAGACTTTGCGAAAAATAAAAAAATCAAATATACAAAACTTAACCAATTAACCAAGGTTCAGAAAAACTAATTTTCCCAGAAATTCGATGCTGTTATTTGAGGGTTCTAGCTCCTGGTATTGACAAATAAGACAAATCATGATATGAAATGCTTTTGTTTTACTTACCATTCCCTGCTTCAAGGGTTAAACCGCGATAGACTTGTTCAATGGGGAATTTGAGGTTAATACTTTTGAGTTCAATAGTGTCACCTGGTTTGTAGTTGATAATCAACCAGTCTCCTACGTCGTTTTTATGATATAAGTCAATTTCCATGCTAGTAGAACTGACTAGGAGATAATCTATTAAGGCTGGATTTTTTTGATACATTCTAAATTTACCACCACGATCATAAGCTTCGGTGCTGCTTGATAAAACTTCAACAATTAAGCAGGCGTAGGTGATGTATTGAGTATTAGTTTTGTCGCGATCGTCGCAGGTGACGCTCGCATCTGGATAAGTGTAGTTATTAGTACCGAAAATATTAACTTTGATATCAGAATTTCCAGTGATACAGCCTGTATTTTCTAGGTGGCTGTCAAACATGGCGGTGAAGCGGATGGCGATACGACCATGATTGACACTACCACCACTCATGGCGTAAACCTGCCCGTTGATATATTCGTGTTTTTCTAGTTGGGTGAGTTCCCAGGTCAGGTACTCTTCTGGGGTGAGGTGGGGGGTTTTGTCTTTAGCGGCGATCATTTTTTTGGTAATTGGTAATTGGTAATGGGTAATTGGTAATGGCTAATGGGTAATACTTTTATTATAAGTAGTCGTGCAAAATAAATTTGATAGTTAGGAGAGGGAACAGGGAACAGCGAACAGCGAACAGCGAAGGAATACAGACCTTTTTGTTTTCAATCAATATGTACAATTAATTTTGCTTGGGTACTTATTTTCTGTTGTTTTGTTTCCCAATCACCAATCACCAATCACCAGTCACCTAACTAGAAAAACGTTCATCCAGGGAAGCTAAAGCAGCACCAGCGGTTTCAGCCAAAATGCTAATGAGACGATAGAGAGCGATCGCACTGATTACCAAAGCAGCAGGAAAACGATGTTGTAAAAGAGCGATCGCTGTAGCTTCAAACACCCCCAAACCACCAGGCGCACCGGGAACAACCAAACCCAAAACCCAAGCAAAACTAAAAGCCCCGAATAATAAAGGAATTTGGCTTAATTTTACAGAAAATAAAGCATACATAGTTAAAACAAACCCAGTTCCCCGTAATCCTAAAAAAATCAATTCACCCAACAAAGGAAGCAGAGGATAGCATTCCAGACCTAAACCATTAATAGACTGGTTTTCTGATGTAGAATTTTGATTTTTTTGATTTTTTAACCGATATAAAAAGCGAATTATGGGATTTAAAACCAAAGGATGAACAGCACCCAGCAGCACAACTAAACTGAGAAATTGCAAAATTTGTACCCAAATATTAGTGTTATTAACTGCCAATTGACTACCAAACAAAACAACAGTTATTAAAGCCGCAGTAGCCATGAGTAAAGGTTCTAATAAAACGCTTAAAGTTGCAGTAACAGTAGAAATATTAGCATTTTTAGCTGCCAAGATACGCCCGTAATAATGCCAAACATTGCCAGGTAAATACTTAGCAATATTCGTTTTTAAATAAACTTGAATAAATTCAAAAGTTGAAACAGATTGATTAAACTCTTTTAATATCCAAGTCCAGATCCAACCAGCCCAAGTATGTGCCAGTAAAGTTACACCAGTAGCAATTGTTAAAATTGCCCATCCGGCCGCATCTATACGGATAGAACTCACTTCTAGCCAATTATCCTTTAAAGCTTTCCCTAAAAAAAATAGCGTTCCCCCGAAAATGAACCAGCGTAAAGCGTTTTTCACAACTTTTTTCATTATTTGTAGAATTTAAGCATTAAATGGAGCAAGATCATTATATTAAATAATATCTCCCTATAGTTAGATAAAATCAAAAATTAATCACCACTAAAATGTCACCTAAGCTAGAGGTAGAGTTGATTTAAAAATCCTTAGAATAATATCAGGTTTTCCATGTAAATAAATCAAACCTAAATAAATCAAACTCAAACTATGTAAGTATTCAGCAATCAGTAATCAGTAATAGTCAGTAGAAAAAGCTTCAGGATTTTTAAAATAAAAAGCAGATAAAGCAAGCAATAGACCTGAATTACAGAAAAATCCCGCAGTAAGTAAATAGACTTTTGTGATTCAGCTTTTATGCTTTTATGCAGTCGAAAAAATACAAGGAGGATAAGATGAAAAGGCTAACTAATTGGTTACAAAATCTGCGACCATTGAAAATTTTAAGCATATTTTTGGCGTTAACATTCCTATGTTTAGCACAAGCTTGTAATCGTCCTAATATAGCGGGACAACCACCACAACCAGCGGCACAACCACCAAATGCAAAAAGATATGATCCGACAAAAGATTATCCTATTTCCAAATATCAAGGAGGAATGAACAACTTTAGTGATGTAGATCCCAGAGCAAGAGAAGCTGAAAAAGCAGCCAGATATAGAGCAGATCAACTCATAGAAAATGCTCAGAGAAATATTGAACGCAAGGGAATTGATAGCACTGATCAATATATTCGTAATTATCGAGAAGGAACACCTTTTGGTGAACGGGTGAAAAACTTAGGTGAAGATGTGGGAAGTTCAGCGGAAGAATTGCGAGAAGGAGTAACCAAGGGTACTCAAAGAGGAATGGAAAATCTTCAGGAAAATGTGGAAAGAGGAGTCAAAGACTTAACTAAAAATGTACAACGTGGAACTGAAGACATCGGTAGAAATATTCAACGTCGAGCAGAAGATACAGGAGAAGCAATAAACAGGACTTTACAAGAAGCGCATTGATATTAAGAAGAATACAGGAGTCAGGAGTTACAGAAGAATAATTAGATATTGTACCTATAGCCTTACACAGAGTAGTTAAGACATCAATGGATCATCAAAGTCTTACTACAATAGGGTTTTACTGTTGACTCCTGACTTCTGACATTTTTGATTTTGTGTGATGTTGTTAATTGTGACTATACCAATTATGTAAAGCCAAACGTTGAATTTCCCGCCAAGGAATATTATGTTTTCGTGCTAAGTCTGCACAATCTTCATATTCTGGCTGCACATTGGTAATGACTTTTGCTGTTGCTTCTCCTTTCCAGGCAACTTTGACAGCGACTTTACCATAGGGGGTTTCTACTTGTTGTATTTCTCGTTGTAAAATACGGCGTTGTTGAGTTGTGCGACGAATCCCTAAAGTTGTAGTTTCACGAAATAAAATTTCTTCACAAATGGCTAAATTTTCTGGATGACAAATCACGGTTAATAAAAGTCCTGGACGTGATTTTTTCATCCCTATACTTTGAGTAAAGACATCCACCGCACCAGCCGCAAATAAAGCATCAAAAATATAACCGATCGCTTGGGGATTTAAATCATCAATTTGGGTTTCTAAAACTGAAATAGGTTCTAAATGTGATTCTGAATGATGCTCTGCATGATGCTCTGCATGATGTTCTGAATGGTGATGAGTATTAGCAACATCTGTAACAGTGGTTTGAAGATTTGAACTTTCACCAATCCACAGCCGTAGTATATTAGGGATGGGTAAATCAAGAGAACCTGCACCCAATCCTACTTGTTTGAGGATCATTGGTGGTGGTGAACCAAAACTTCTAGCTAAAGTAGTGGCGATCGCTGCCCCTGTGGGTGTCACCAGTTCTTTATCAATGCCGTTGCTATAAACTGGACAACTCCGCATTTCCCACAACTTCAAAACTGCGGGTACTGGTACTGGCATTTGTCCATGTGCCGCACGAACAGTTCCCCCACCAGTGGGAAACGGTGAACAGTATATTAAAGGTAATCCTTCTTTATTTGTATTGATACCTAGCCAATCTAAACCCACGCAAGTCCCCACAATGTCCACAATCGCGTCTACAGCACCAACTTCATGGAAATGAACTTTTTCCGGTTCAATGCCATGAACTGCCCCTTCTGCCACTGCTAACTGGCGGAAAACGGCTAAACTCCAAGCTGTTGCCCGTGATGGTAGATTGGCTTTGACAATCATCTCTTCTATTTCTGGCAGGTGACGGCCATGATGATGAGAGTGTTCATGATGATGGTGATGGTGATGGTGATGTACTAGGTCTACATGAACCTTCGTTGCTTGTTGTGTTTGTCTGTGGACAAGTTCTGACCGTAACTGGTATTCCTGCTCAATTCCTAAACCATTGAGTTTTTCTATCAGATACTCTACGGGAACACCCAGACTTACCAAAGCACCCAGACACATATCACCGGATATTCCAGTGGGACATTGAAAATAAGCAATTTTATGCATAAATTAGTCATTAGTCATTAATCATTAGTCATTAGTCATTAGTCATTAGTCATTAGTTAATTCTACCCAATCACCAGTCACCAGTCACCAGTCACCAGTCCCTAATCCCCAGTCATGGCCAAGATTTTTGAAATTCATCCTGATAACCCTCAAAACCGCCGTATAGAGGATATAAAGTTGGCGCTTTCTAGTGGCGCTATCATGCTCTACCCTACTGATACAGTCTATGCCATTGGTTGTGATTTGAATGCTAAGTCGGCGGTGGAAAGAGTGAGACAAATTAAGCAGTTAGCCAATGATAAACCACTGACTTTTTTATGTCCTTCACTTTCTAATGTGTCTACTTATGCCTTCGTAAGTGATACAGCCTATCGGATTATGAAGCGTTTGATACCAGGTCCTTACACTTTTTTGCTACCTGCTACCAAGTTAGTACCGCGACTGGTGCAAAGTCCTAAGCGAAAAACAACAGGAATCCGCGTGCCAGATCATAGGGTATGTTTGGCATTGCTGGAAGCGTTAGGAAATCCGATTATTTCCACTTCGGCACATTTACCACACAATGACACAGATGATGAAATATTAGGAGTAGATTCTGAATCTATTCTGTCAAGGGTAGAGCTATTTGACCGTTTAGATAACTTGGTGGACATCATTATTGATACAGGTGAAGAACCTACGAATCAAGTGTCTACCATTTTAGACTTGACGGATGAAGAACCAATAATTACACGGAGGGGTTTAGGTTGGGAAGCCGCAGCAGTTTGGGTATAATAATTCAGCTTTACAGATTCAACCCTCTGTTTCGTAATTTGTGATAAATATACTCCAATTTTGAAATTGTCATACCAAAAAACGCTGGGATCAGGGAAAATGAGATGGTGGCAAATCTTAGCATTGCTAGGGTTTGAATCATTTTTAGCGTCTTCTCCATACCGATATCTCACCTTTAATCTGGTTGCTGATCAAAAAAGCGACACACTTGACAGGCCCCTTAACTTCTGAAATTTCCTACAGTCTTATATGTCAACAGTGTTTGCGGGGAGTCTTGATAGATGTATGTCACCAAGATTCTCTGATGATGACTGGACTTAAGAACTGTGTCTGCGTTTTAGTTAAGGTGCAATACCAACTCCAGGAAAAGTCATGAAAGCTAACCTCGTCAATCTGCCAAATTCTACACCTGCTTTTGATAGTGATGTTTCAAATGAAGATTTATCAGGTACTAATTCTGAGACTTTAGTACAGCTTCTTTGTCAGGAAATGCAGTCTCAAGTCAAGGCTTCATCTGGATGTGTCCAAGCTGTAGCCAAACGCATCACTAAAGAAGTAGAACGGATATGTGATAAAAGTTCCCGCATTCAAACTTCTGGGCAAGTTAGGTCTTGGCAGATTACTTTAGCAAGACATCGTTTACAAAAGTGCCTGCGTTACTATCAGTTGGGTTCACGACAAGGGAGGGTAGAGTTACATAGTAGTTTAGGTGCTATTGTTTATCGCCACGTTACTCTTGCTGGCTCAGAATTGGGTTTTGAAGCTCGTTATAATCTGATTGAGGATTTTCTCCAAGCTTTTTATATCGAAGCGATTAAAGCTTTTCGTCGGGAAAATGAATTAGCTGAAGATTATACTCCCCGGACTCAGTTACAATTAGCTGAGTATATGGCGTTTACGGAGCAGTATGCCAAACGTCGAATTAATTTACCTGGTGGTGCGAATCAACAGTTGATCGTGTTACGCGCTCAAGGTTTTGCTCGTCGTCAACCCCAGGAAACGACTGTTGATATTGAAATGGCGGTTGATTCTGCTAAAACTGAAGAAGCGGAATCTTATCAACGTAATTTAGCAGTGCAGCAGATTAGATCCCAGATGGTTGCTAAACCTAGTTTTGATCCTTCTGAGGAGTCAGAACGCGATCGCGTAATTACTGAGTTGATGAAATATCTGGAGTCTCAAGGTCAATCTGACTGTATGAATTATTTGTCTTTGAAACTTCAAGATTTGTCTGCACCAGAAATTGACCAAATTTTAGGTTTAACCAGTCGTCAGCGTGATTATTTGCAACAAAGATTTAAATATCATGTTGAGAAGTTTGCTAAACAGCATCATTGGCAATTAGTACATCAATGGTTGGGTGCTGGTTTAGAACATAAGTTGGGTTTGTCTTCTCAACAATGGGAAGTGTTCTGGAATCAATTGACTGAACAACAACAGCAAATTTTTAACTTAAAAACTGCGAAGGAAAGTGATCAGGCGATCGCTAAGGCTGTACAATGCACTCCCAAGCAGCTACAAAAACGCTGGACTCAAATGTTAGAATTAGCTTGGGCTATCCGCAACGGTAATGTTGAAGTTAAGGCCTGATCATTCTCTGGTGAAATTGTTACATTTATCTGCATACCTAGCCACCTTATACACCTGTTTCTACAAAATAACATTCTCCTCTATTTCTCCCCCATCACGGGAGAATTAGAGAAGTAGTTATCACCATTAAAAATTAATAAAAATCAAAAAAAATTAAGATCCCCGACTTCTTTTATAAGAACAAAGGCTGAAAACCCTTGAGGTTAAGTTTTTACGCCACGCTCCAAAACTTAACCGTCCTTTAGGCAAGGGTTAGTAGCTAGTTACTGTTTTCTTAACCAATACTAACAAATACTCACATTTACTGAAAATTTCCTGTCATCTTTTGCTTTGTGACAGAATTACAGTAAAATCACTGTATGCTACTAGGATTCAAAACCCAACTCAAAGTTAACAAGCAACAACGACTACTACTGGCGCAAAACGCAGGAGTAGCCAGACACGCTTGGAATCAAGGTTTAGCACTTTGTCAACAGGTATTATTACATAATAAACTGCAACCAGAAGAAAAAATCAAATTTCCCACAGCCATAGATTTACACAAATGGTTAGTAGCAGCCATTAAATCTACCCATCCTTGGTATTATGAAGTGTCTAAATGCGCCCCTCAATACGCATTAAGATAT
>NZ_JACJPU010000018.1:0-90374 GCF_014696235.1 Sphaerospermopsis sp. FACHB-1194
TGCCGTCGATGTCAACGGGAGGAGCAGCGATAAATGCGATGATGAAGCAAGTGGTTGCTGCTAACAGGGTGGGGATCATTAATACACCGAACCAGCCGATGTAAAGGCGGTTGTTGGTGCTGGTGATAAATTCACAGAAACGATCCCATACGTTGGCGCTTTGGCGCTGTTGAATGGTTGCGGTCATGTTTTTATGATTGCTCTGTTTATAATATCGGCGAGTTGTTTTTCTCACCTCTGCACAAATCATAAACTGTGTATTTAGTTTTGTAAAGAGAATTAAAATTAGTTTTGTTTATAACTTTTATAGATTTTTCTAATGTAGTGGCGTTGACAGAAATGATCATGGGACGGGCAAGATGCCTATCCCATAGGATTGGTAGATGATTGATAGGTGAAGATCAACCAGGAGGCCATGCCATAGGACGACCGCCTAAGATGTGTATGTGTAGGTGATAGACGGTTTGACCGCCATCGTTACCAGTGTTCATGACTACGCGATAACCGTTTTCTAGTCCTGCTTGGGCGGCGACTTTTTGGACTGTTAATAATAGATGTCCTAATAATGCTTGATCTTCCGGTTGGGCGGTAGCTATGTTAACTATGGGTTTTTTGGGAATGACAAGGATGTGAACTGGTGCTTGGGGGTTAACATCTGTAAAGGCTAAAGCCAAATCATCCTCATAAACGATGTTTGCGGGGATTTCCCGACGGATGATTTTACCGAAAATGGTATCTTTGGTTTCACTCATGCGGTTTTACCTAGTATATCTGTTAGAGATTTTAGGGGATAGTTGGGTGAGGTGGCGATCGCTTACCGTGGGTATCGCTTTTTTGCAGAGAAAAAGTTAAGCTGTTGTGTAATCAGTGCCTCTATAGCTTTATGGCTAAACCTGCGGATGTCAGTACCAAACGTTTAATTAGTCTCGCACCCAACAACTAGGTAAAATGGGTAACACAAATCCCGGATGTAGTTGCTAAAGAAATACTCAATTCTGAATTTCAGTGGATTAGTAGAGAAAGTGATGTACTTATCCGCGCTGAGAGTCAAGAATACAGAAAATTTCTGGTTCTTAATGAACTGCAATTGCGGTATAAACCAGAAATGCCTCGAAGAATGCGAGCTTATGCAGGACTAGCTGAGGAAAAATATCAATTACCCACCTATCCTGTACTCATTAACATTCTGAAAACAGGTAATGAAGAAATACCAACTCGATATCAGTCAAATATTGCTGGTTTGGAGGTGCGTCAAGATTACCGAGTAATTAATCTTTGGGAAGTAGATGTTAAAATTGCCTTAGAACAACCTTTACCTTCTCTACTGCCTTTTGTACCAATTCTCAAAGGTGGTGAAGATGAAACTATAATTCGGGAAGCATTGCGTTTATTAAAAGCCGATGAACAGTTAAATCAATTAGAAACAGTTCTGGCTTTTTTGCTACTTTTGTATTAGATAGTGCCTTAGTTCAAGAAATCATGAGGTGGGATATGGCTGTTTTACGTGAATCACCTTGGTATCAGGAAATATTGAAACAAGGGGAACAAAGAGGAGAAGAAAGAATCTCAAGTATTGAATTATCTTTAGAAGTGAAATTTGGCAATGAAGGATTAAAGTTTATGCCGAAAATATCAGAAATATCGGATTTTGAAACATTAAAAATAATTCAACGTTCAATTCTCACAGTTGAAAGTTTAGAGGAATTAAGACTGATCATGGAAAACTTGTAATCATAAATTACTCAAAAAGTGAATTGAGAATCAAGTAATGTGTAAAGAACAATAAAGATCAATATTGCTCAAATATTACCAGCTTGAAAAATCTGTTTAGCAGTCAAATTCAAATCTGGAAAAGTTGGTGATATTATCTTTTCATCATTTCTAAACTGCCTTACTTGATACTCACCATCAATCAATAAATGAATAGATATAGTAGGTTGTTTAGGACTACCTATATAACGAATACCTCCTAAAGCTAAATAATCAATAATCCAATATTCAGGAATGCCAATTTCTTCATAATCTCGTAATTTAGTTAAGTAGTCATCACGCCAATTAGTGCTGACAACCTCAATAATTAAGGGAATAGAAGCAGCTTGAGTTACAGTTGATTGTTTTTGCCAAAGAGGTTCATTGACTAAATTAGTCCGGTTTAATAATAGAATATCTGGTAAATAACCTGATTCGCTTTCAGGTGGTTTGACTAATGCTTGTTTAGGAATGGAATAAGGAAGATTTAATCTATCAAATTCTACAGTTATTTTTCTAGCTGTAAAACCTATGATATCTTCATGTAGTCCTGTTGGTTGTGACATTTCCACAATTACTCCATTATGCAGTTCATAGCGTTCTCCATCTGGTTTCCAATCTGCAAATTCTGCAAAGGTTACTGGTTTTTGTAAAACTTGAACCATGATTTATATACCTTAACTTCACCGTTATAGATGATTTAATTATACTTGATAGAAAATGAATTGTCCCAACTATCAACACCAGGGCATCACATCATCTAACCGCAGTTGCAGGGAGAGTAAAAGAGGCTTAACGGGTGACAAGGCGGTTAAACAGCTTGTTTCATAAGGGATAGAGCCTGAAAGCCCCGTTGAAAAAAGAGGCATTGAGAGGTATTTATGTGTTAAGTAACTTTATTTACTTATTTCGGAATATGTGTAAATGTTTATTTGTAATCAATGCAGCTAAATAAAGTATTTTCAGCATCTTCATGGATATCCATAGCTTGTATAATAAATTTTCTCAATTCCCAATAAAATCAGTATTTATATTGATGTATGCGGGGGGGGGGGTGAATGATAACATACACTGAGAAAAAATTATCCACCAAAAGACATATTTTCTCAACCTAACATTTTTTTGTAACCAGGAAACTTAAACCATGATTCGTCGTTTTGCTTTAGCTTCCGCCATCTTAATCACTGCCGGTTATGCCGCTCCAGCAATGGCAGGTACAGCAACAAGTAATATAACTGTCTCAACTACTGTTATTCATAGCTGCAGTATTTCTACGACTCCACTTGCATTTGGCGATTATGATCCAATCGTTACTCATGCCACCACTCACTTAGATGCAACAGCAACTGTAACTACAACTTGCAGTAATGGTGGGGGAACGTATATTAGGTTAGGACAAGGCGCAAATGCTGCAACTGGGTCTACTAATGTCTCCCCAGAACGTAGGCTTAAGAGTTCTATTAATGAATATATCAATTATAACATTTACCAGAATTCAGGACGCACTACAATTTGGGGAAATACTCTTGATACTAGTCCGAACCCTATGGGAAATGGTAGTGCACAAGTTACTACTATTTACGGTAGAATCCCAGCTGGACAAACTGCTGATGACACTACTTACTCTGATACTGTAGTAGCTACAGTCGAATGGTAATCCACAAGATACTACTACTATTTACGGTAGAATCCCATCTGGACAAACTGCTTTTGCCGGTTCATACTCTGATGCTGTAGTAGCTCAAATCAATTGTTAAGAGAATTTAATACTTAGATGCCCGAATTCTTGAAGAAGTCGGGCAACTGTAACAGCTACTGTTACTTACTAAGCCCTGATCATCCAAAAGACATCTGGTAAAAATTACACAAGCGATATCCGTAACCCACGACGCAAAATTTTGGTGCGTTACGTTTCTGTCCTAACGCACCCTGCAAATAAGGTTAATTCTCGTGTTTACCCTCAGTTCCCGCTTAAAATTACTGCTGTTTCCCAGCCTATTTCTGGGCTTATGTTTTAAAACATCCCAAGCCAACGCAAGTAATTATAGCGTTAGTCCCATTAATGTTGTTCTTTCTCCCAGAGTTTCCACTGCTCTGCTGAAATTACGTAATCAGGATACCAGTGCTGCCAGCTTTCAATTCAAAGTATTCAAATGGGAACAAAATGCCCAAGGAGAAGACAAACTCACTCCTACTGAAGATATTATTCTGTTTCCATCTCTACTTTCCGTAGAATCCCAGGGAGAACGGCAAATTAGACTCGGTTCTAAAGTTCCCATTAATACTGTCGAAAAAACTTACCGATTGATTGTGGAAGAACTACCGACAAAAACCAGTCAACCCACCCAGAATGCCATCCAAGTCTTAACTAATTTAAGTATTCCTATTTTTCTACAACCGAGCCAAATCAACCAGTCAGGAAAAATGGGACAACTAGCAATCAAAAAAGGTAATTTATCTTTTGAGATTAATAATACTGGTAATGTCAATCTTCGTCCACAGCAAATAACAGTGCAAGGACTAAGTGCCACAGGGGAAAAAATCATTGAAACTGCTGTTAATAGTTGGTATATTTTAGCGGGTAATACTAAATCCTACAGTGTAGGATTACCACCCAAGGAAAAATGTAATGGGGTCAAGAAACTGGTAGTGGAAGTAAAAACTGCAAAAACCACCTTTAAAGAGACCCTAGATACTCCCCAGGGCGCTTGTGCTGCTGCTTACCCCCCTTAGTCCCCCTCACAGGGGTAGGTTTTTAATATGATTTGTGAAGGCAAGACCACCGAAGACAAGGAAGGCTTGTCCTGAGCGTAGTCGAAGGGATGGACAAGGAAGATTTTATACGGACAATGGTTTTTTGACGGACTATTTTTGTGACTAAGAATACAGACTTTGTACTGTTTTCCTCCCTTGTCACCTTGTCCACCTTGTCTTGCCCTCACGACAATGTAAAATACCTACCCTTGTAAGGGGTTAGGGTGGGGTTAATTTCAAAATGCTTACAAAGTCGCTCTCAGTTGCATCGTGTCCTGGTAATTTCCCGCCGGCACATTTTGCCCCGCCGGAATCTTAATATAAAGATTGACATTACTGGCTGAACCCGTACCAGTCAATGACAAAGCAGTGTTATCGGTGTTCCCCCAAATTATTGTCCTAGATTCATCTTGATATAATTCATACAATAGATAATTTCCGTCACCATCAGTCATGCGGCGCACGGGGTTAGTGTCTGTGGAGCCAGTAGAGGCATTTTGTCCTTGTCCCAGGGTAATTTTCCCAGTAATACCACTCGGTAAAGTGATAGCGATTGGTAATGTTACCATTGCCGGAGTAGACGGATTAGTTATGTTCTCAACTGGTATTGGCACAGGATCAACAGGTGGGGTAATCGTGATACTAGGAACTACGGAAGCAGAAACATTCAAATTAGCATTTGCACTACCTGCCATTGCGGGAGCAGTGGAACTGGCTATAAGCAGCAAAACAGTTAATAGAGAAGGGCGCACTTTCATGGTTTGATGTCTGGTTTGATGTCTGGTTTGATGTCTGGTTTTATGTCTGGTTTTATGTCTGGTTTGATGTCTGTAAATAATGGCTGGTGGTTGCTGTTGGTTTCGGGTTGGAGTTTTGTAGTCTGTTCTGAGGTTGCTGCACAAGAACAAAATGCAATTTTGGAACTGACAGTTAATCAGGTAGCTAAAGAAGCAATTTTTGTGATTTTACGCCCCAAGGATGTTCTTGTTAGTCTTCCTGATTTAGAAAAAGCCGGGTTAGAAAGTTTCGCTGGTAGTCGAGAAACTATTAATAATGAAATTTATGTTTCTCTGACTTCCTTAGCTCCCCAGGTCAGCTATATTTTTGATGAAAAAGCCTTAACTTTAAGTATAACAGCCCAACCAGAATTATTAAAGAGTAACTCATTTAATTTAGGTCGCCAGTCACCCCAAAATATTACTTATAGTCAAAACACTAGTATTTTCTTTAATTATGCTTTTAATTTACCTGTTGACGTTGAAAAATTCAACTTCAACAATTATACATTTTTTGGAGAATCAGGATTAAGCATTAATAAAAGTTTACTTTATAGCAGTTTTTCCCGCAAAACTGACGGTTCTTGGCTGCGAGGTTTAACAAATTTCACCTTAGACAATCCCCAAAAAATGACTAAATGGGTAATTGGTGATTCCTTTGTCAGTGCCGGCGATTTAGGGGGAGGAATGTTTATGGCTGGTGTGAGTAATTCACGGGATTTTGGACTAAATCCTAATGTCATTCAACAACCAACTTTTAGTTTATCTGGTGTAGCCTTAACACCTTCCAAAGTAGAGGTTTTTGTTAATGGACAAAGAGTAAATCAAACAGAAGTACCCCCCGGTCGCTTTCAATTTGATAATTTACTCCTACCCTCCGGTAGTGGTTCTACAAAAGTTGTAATTCGTGATGCTTTGGGTCGAGAACAGGTAATTACTTCACCTTTTTATTTTGCTACAGGGTTACTAAAACCCGGTTTATCTGACTACAGTTTTAATTTAGGTTTACGGCGATTTAAACTAGACTCTGATAATTTTAATTATGGTTCTCCGGCTTTTCTCGGTCGCTATCGTCAGGGTATCACCAACTCCCTGACCCTGGGCGGGCGCTTGGAGGTTGCTAGTAATTTAATTAGTGGTGGTTCTACTCTAACCACTAGCCTACCCTTTGGGGCTTTAGGACTATCCCTAGCCGTCAGTAGTGAATCAGGAATACCGGGGGCTGCGGCTGCCCTCACTTATAGCTATTCTGGTCGTAATATCGGTTTTGGTGGTTCGGTGCGGCTGTTGAGTGACCGATATGCTAATTTAAGTTTGACAGCATTAGATGACAGAGCCAAGTTAGAAAATAATGCTTTTATTTCTATATCTCCTACCCGTAATTTAAGCTTAGGTTTGCAGTATGCGTCCTCTGACTTCCGTGATAAAGGACACAGTAACCGCCTGGCTCTCACCAGTAGTTTGCGTCTCAATTCCAGTGCAGATTTATCTATCAATCTCACCCGGTCTAACCAACCTACACAACCAACTACAAATGAACTATTTATCGGTTTCAATTATACTTTAGGTAATGCTAGAGCTAGTATTAATCGGCAAAATACCAATGGTAAAACTGCAATTAACTCAACTGTATCCGTACAGAAATCTCCACCGGCTGGTAATGGCTTGGGCTACCGTCTTCAGGTTAACCCCAACGGGGAAAAAATTCCCGGCAATGGTAGTATTCAGTATCGCGCTCCCTTTGGCGTTTATGAGTTAAACCTCAACCGCAATAATGGTAAAAATAGTGGTTCTGTTAATGTTTCTGGTAGTATTATCGGCATAGGAAATAGTGTTTTTCTTGCTCCTCCCGTTACCCAAAGCTTTGCACTCATACAAGTTCCAGGGGTAAGGGGTGTGCGTGGTTACAGTAATAATCAGGAAGTTGGACGCACTGATTCTCGCGGTAATTTAATAGTTACTAATCTGCGCCCTTATAATGGGAATAATTTGAAAATCCAAGATGAGGATATTCCTTTAAACTACAAAATTGATGCTAATGAAAAAGTAATTACTCCACCTTTTCGAGGTGGGGCGGTTGTGCGTTTTCCTGTGCAACTAATTCAGAGTATTGTTGGTACTTTGTCGGTAGAAACATCAGGAAAAACTGTAATTCCGTCCTATGGTCAGTTAAATATCACTGTGAATAATCAAATTATTAACTCACCTATTGGTAAGGAAGGAGATTTTTATTTAGACAGTGTTGCTCCGGGAAAATATGCAGCTAATGTGGACTATGAAGGCGGTATTTGTAATTTTGAGCTAACTATTCCCCAGTCTCAGGAACAAATGGTTAATTTAGGTAATTTAAAGTGTATCCTTCCTTAAAGGGTGTTTGAAAAGTTTTTAATAACATTTGTATTCAGTGATTTCACTCATTGTTAATTTACCTGAAAATCTGCTTTGATATAATTAGGGTTTATTCATATATGAACAATGCTGGCTAGAGTCTGGAGTGCATCTATTGTTGGTATCGACGCGGTGAAGGTGGGTGTGGAAGTGGATGTTTCTGGTGGTTTACCAGGAATTATCATTTTAGGTTTACCAGATTCCGCAATTCAAGAATCAAAAGAACGGGTAAAAGCAACATTGAAAAATGCGGGTTTTGCTTTTCCCCTGCGAAAGATTGTAATTAACCTCACTCCCGCAGATTTAAGGAAAGAAGGACCAGCTTTTGATTTACCAATTAGTGTGGGAATTTTAGCAGCTTCTGAACAAGTTAGCCCGGATTTATTAGGAGATTTTTTATTTTTAGGTGAAGTTTCTTTAGATGGTAGTTTGCGTCCGGTGGCTGGTGTTTTACCTATTGCTGCAACTGCTGAAAAAATGGGAATTTCTGGTTTAATTGTTCCTATGGAAAATACTCAAGAAGCTGCGGTAGTGGAAGGTTTAAATGTTTATGGATGTAGTAATATTTCTGATGTAGTTGATTTACTAAATAATCCGGGGAAATTCAAACCTGTTAAATTAAATGAAAACCCAAAGACATTAGCAGCGACATCTTTAAATTTAGCAGATTTACAAGATGTCAAAGGACAAGCTCATGCACGTCGAGCTTTAGAAATTGCTGCTGCTGGAGGACATAATTTAATATTTGTTGGACCTCCGGGAAGTGGGAAAACAATGTTAGCAAGACGTTTACCAGGAATTTTACCACCTTTAGAATTTTCGGAATCTTTAGAAGTTACTCGGATTCATTCTGTAGCTGGTTTATTAAAAAATCGTGGTTCATTAGTACGAGAAAGACCTTTTCGCAGTCCTCATCATTCTGCATCTGGTCCGTCTTTAGTTGGTGGTGGTAGTTTTCCCCGTCCTGGTGAAATTTCTTTATCTCATCGGGGGATACTTTTTTTAGATGAATTAACAGAATTTAAGAGAGATGTTTTAGAGTTTTTACGACAACCTTTAGAAGATGGTTATGTGACGATTTCTCGTACTCGGCAATCTGTAGTTTTTCCGGCACAATTTACATTAGTTGCTTCTACAAATCCCTGTCCTTGTGGTTTTTATGGTGATACAATTCAACCTTGTACTTGTTCACCTAGACAAAGAGAGCAATATTGGGCAAAATTATCAGGACCTTTGATGGATAGAATTGATTTACAAGTAGCGGTAAATCGGTTAAAACCAGAAGAAATTACCCAAGGATCGACAGGAGAATCATCAAAAGCTGTGCGGGAAAGAGTGCAAAAAGCAAGGGATATTGCCACAAATCGTTTTCAATCAGAAACTAATGTTAAATGTAATGCACAAATGCAAAGTCGTCATTTACAAACTTGGTGTAAATTAGATGATGCTAGTCGTAATTTATTAGAAACAGCAATTAGAAAATTAGGGTTATCTGCAAGAGCGAGCGATCGCATTCTCAAGGTATCACGCACCATTGCAGATTTAGCAGGAGATGAAAATTTAAAACCTCAGCACGTAGCAGAAGCAATTCAATATCGAACAATTGATAGAATGCAATGATTGGTGATTGGTGATTGGTGATTGGGTAATCAATTTTATGTTTCCCCATTATTACCTATTCCCTATTCCCTATTCCCCATTCCCCATTCCTCATTCTCACAAAAGTTTATAATGGATTGCTTTTTAAGGAGGAGTTAGGAGGACCGACTAAAGATAGAAATGTCGGTAAAACCGATGATCAATTTTATTTGTTTTGTTTTGATTACAAGTTAAACAAAGGGTTTGCAGGTTACTAATATCGTTTTTTCCCCCACGGGATAAAGGGATAATATGATCAATACTGAGGTTTGTTTCTAGGGAAGTTTTACCGCAGCTTTGACATTGATATTTATCTCTTTGATAAACATACTGTCTCACTTCTGGAGGTATGGGAATACGTGGGGTTTTGTTCATATTGATTGACTAAATTCTTGAAAATCTTTTTCTACTTGTTGGGCATAATTGCGGGCATATTCCATAATAGAGTTATTATAATTATGCCCTGATGTAGTTTGAGCAAATTCAATTAATTCATCAGCGATCGCAGAACCTTGTCTACCACTACTTCGTAATTGATCCCAAGCTGTAACTTCGGCCATTGTTTGGATTAATTTTTCTAAATGTCCTAAATTTCCATCCCAAGCTTGTAAATGGACTGTATCTTTTTCTGGTTGCAATTCTTTTAAAACATAAGATTTTTCACCATCATTGATATGTTCTAATAATGCAGGTGCAATACCTTGAAAACGATTTTGAATTGCAACAACTCTTGCACCTGGAGTTTCCCATTTTGGTTGCGAAACAGTCAGATAAGGTTGTAAAGAACTGGGTTGAGTTTCTTTAAAATCTAGCAAATAGTTCTCATCCGGTGAACCATTACCTTCTACTAGAACTATATAACGTTCTAATCCTAAACTCCCATTACCAGCAATGCGTTTTTCGACATCGAGAATTTCATAAAAATCAGGATTTTGTTCTGTGGTATGATGCCATTGTGTAATTAAGTTTTTAACTTTCTTTTGTTCTGCATCTGTAGCTTTTGCAATTCGTTTATCATCAACTACTAAAAGTCGTTTACCTTTCTTTTCTTTGGTGTATTTATCTAAAAATTTAGCCCGTTTTCTGTGTTCTAAACTGTCTAATAAGTCTTTAACTAAACCTTTTGCAGTTTCCTTTTCTACAGTTCTTGCTTTTCCATCAGCGAGATTTGCAGTGTAGGTTTTTAAATAAATCTCACTTAAATGTAATGCTTCTTCGTCATTTATTCCCACTGCATGAGAACCCACAATAATACTTGTGATAAATCTCACTAAATCCCAGGTACAAGGTGCAATAACTGATTCATCAAAATCATTAATATCAAAATAAACTAAACGGTTATCACCTTTATAACTACCGAAGTTTTCTAAATGTAAATCACCACATATCCAGGTAAGAGGTGCATTATTCAAAGATGATTCTTGAGGTAAATCTTCATAGAATAAATGACAAGTTCCCCGAAAGAAAGAAAATGAATCAGTAGAGATTTTTTTGTATTTTAATTTTAATAATTCTGGATCTCTTCCGTGGTTAAAAGTTTCAATGCGGGTTTTGATGTTGTTCATAGGTGGATGTTGTTTGAATGATAATTTACAGGATTTAACGAATTAAACCTGCCTTTTTAAATATATCATAAGGTGTAATTTGCAAACCTGATAATAATTCATTACTAATAATTTGCTGATTTCTATAAGTGACAGGTAGAGAAGATGAGGTAAAGACTGTGATAGTTTGCGAAACTGTATCTACTACCCAAACTAAAGAAATTCCAGCTTGTAAATAATAGGTAGCTTTTTCAATCATATCTCCAAAAGTTTGACCAGGAGAAATAATTTCAATTACTAATTCTGGTATCACTGGACAAGGTTCATCTTTTAACCAGTCAATAGGAAGACGCTCATAAGAAACATAAGTTAAATCTGGTACGGGTATCCAATCTTGTCGATTCTTGGTTAATTTGACACTCCATTCAATTACAACACGGCCTTTTTCTTGCGCCCATTTTGATAATAATATAAATAGCGATCCTGTAGTTGAACCGTGAAAAAATTTAGGTGACATTTGTTCATTTTTATATTTAGGTATAGCTTCACCGTTAACCAATTCATATATAGTATCACTTTCAGGAAGTGCGATAAATTCTTCGAGGGTGAGTTTATTTTTAAGTTGAATCATATTTTTTGTCTGAATCAGGATGTCCAGGATTAAAGGATTTACAGGATGGGGTTGGATGCTTAGATTTGGGAATTTTTTGTATGTTTTATAACATGGAATAATTATAATAAATAATATTTTTAAATTTATTGTTTTTAACATAAATTAATTTTCTCAACATAATATAATGTCAATATCAGTATATAATTTATATCTTTTTATAACATCCAGAAAATCCTTAAATCCTGGACATCCTGATTCAGACAATTAAACAAAATCTCAACCCAGCGATTAGAAATCGCGTCTACACAAACAAAGTCCACTTCGGTGGACTAATTTCATTAATTAACATTGATTTTCCAGCACTAAAAGCACCTGCAAACACAATTTCAAACCTGGGAGAAATAGCTTTATCTAAGCTTTATCTAAAGATATCTGCACAGATGTCACATCTTGAGAACGCAAAGCAGGTTCTTGATGTAGTAGTTGCAGAATTGTCTCAACTTGTGTTTGCAGTTGCTGACACTGGGGCGCTAAATTTGACATGGTAAGTAGTAAATAAGGTTTATCAGTATTGTAATACTACTTATAGCAACTTGGGTAGATTTGATAGAAATACAAGTATTTTCAGGTGCGTCAGACTGCATAAAATATGTAAACAATATGTATAGCTGTAGACAAGTAGTTAGGACATCTATTGATAATAAAACTCTCACGACAAGTAGGGTCAACAATATAGGGGCGAAGCATTCGGACAATTAATTATCGGTTTTTACCTAAGACTATCATCCGAATGCTTCGCCCTGACTGTGGTCTAAAGACATGAAAACTGCTGTAACAATGTGAGGATGATAAAATTTAGCTGTATAACAGCTTTAGGAACAGCTTTAGGTCAAACCTAAAGCACCACGAGTCACACCTAATTGATTTTGTAAAAGTTGATTTTGTAACTTTAATGTTTTCCACAGTTCTGAACCTGTGATTTCTCCTTGGATAAGTTGTTGATAATAATGTATGGTTTCCTGTACTTGTGCTGGTGTTTCGTTGAGAAATTCAATTCTCAAATGTTGCAAACCCAAACCTATTAATTTTTGTACATATTCTGCCCCAGTTTGAGCAGCACCATTGTATACTGTATTTCTACATCCTGCGTCTGCTGTAAGGATGTGTTCACTACCTACCCTATCTCTAATTTTGACCTCGTGTTTTTCGCATGGTCTACCACAGTTAGTGTAGTCTGTTCCTTCAGAAAGAAAGGCACAAAAAACGCAATGTTCCATGTGAAACATAGGAATATGTTGATGTATTGTCACCTCCAAAAATTGCGGTGCATAACTGGTAATTAAATCTACGAGTTGGTTAATATTTAAATCGTAGGATGCAGTTAACCTTTCTAAATTAAACCGCTTAATAAAATAATCTGCGGTGAGAGGATTAGCAACATTTAAGGAAAAATCCCCAATACATCTTTCCCCTGCAAAATATTCTAAATGGTCGTAATTTCTAATCAAATAACCATCTGCTTGGGAATCTTTAACCTGTTTTAAAATCCAATTTTCTCCCGGTTTAGTAATGCGGGGAGGTGCTACAAAAATACTGGGGACTGGGGACTGGTGATTGGTGACTGGGTATTCTTTAAAGATTTTGACCGCTTCTCTATAATTGCGCGGATCTTCAAATTCACAGTATATTGTTTTAATATCTGCTGTTAATGCTGCTTTGAGTTGTTGAATATTTCTGACTAAAACAATCAAATTATTTTTACAATCTTCATCACAAAACCCATAACTCTCTTCAACCCTCTTTCCTTCGTGTCTTTCGCGTTCTTTGTGGTTCATTCCTCTGGAAATTATACTTAAATTTTGATTAATTAAATCCGTCCATTTTGCACTATGATTTAATTGCCAAAGTTTAGGTTTACTTCTTAACTCCTCTAATTTTTCTACTATTTCCCGACGCATTTTATTTAACTCACTCACGGGTAACATTGCATTACCAATAATCTGATTTTGCAAACTTGCTAAATGAAAAGGTGTATTTCCTAAACGTCCAAATTGTTCCTTTAATTTTTCTGATGTTAAAGGTTTAGTATGTGCTTCCTGTAATAATATCTCTGATTTAACCTTGACAATATTACCAAGTTCATCATCAGCAATAGCTATTAATTTATCTCCCACTTCCCCATAGACATCTATATTAATAGGTTTGGTAAAGTTGGGATATTCACCTTCATAACTTTGACGAATTTGTTTATCTAATTCTGGGTCACTGGTTTTCCAAACTTTATCACCGATATTTATTTTATGTATGTTTAAATTATTTCTCCCAAAAGTTAAAATTACTTCTTTACCTTTGGGAATAACTTCATATATTCTTCCCCCTTCTTCTTTCGCTTCTGGGTGTCCACTATCAAACACTACCCCATCACCAGGTTTAACAGGTGCGGAAATTTTAACGGTTATTTGTTCATTTTTAATGCGAGTAACTTCTCCTAAATAAACACCGCGTTTTTTACCGAAGTTTGCATGAACCAATTCTTGATTATTTATTCCCTCAAACCAACCCGTATAAAGTCCGCGAGAAAAGGCCATTTCTAAATTATATTGGTCTTGACCTCTTGTTCCCCCTTCCCTTGTAGGGAAGGGGGTTAGGGAGTTAGGTCTTTCCGCTATTTTATCTAATCCTTTTCTATAAACTTGAGTCACATTAGCAACATATTCTGCTGTTTTTAATCGTCCTTCTATTTTTAAAGAAGTCACTCCAGTTTTTACTAATTCTGGTAAAACTTCTAAACCTGCTAAATCTTGCGGACTGAGTAAATATTTTCTATTACCTAAATCTACAAATTTTCCATCTGCAATTAAATGATATGGCATTCTACAAGCTTGAGCGCATTCACCCCTATTTGCGGAACGTCCTCCTAATGCTTCGCTCGTTAAACATTGTCCAGAATATGCGACGCACAAAGCACCATGAACGAATATTTCTAAGGGTAAAATAATATTTTTTTCAGATATTTGTTGTTGAATTTTATTGATTTCTTTAATTGAACATTCTCGCGCTAAAACTACCAATTGACATCCTAAAGATTTAGCAAATTCTACCCCCGCAGCACTGGTAATAGTCATCTGGGTTGATGCGTGAATGGGAAAGTCTGGGGAAAGATGACGAATTAAACGACAAATACCCACATCTTGCACAATAACAGCATCAACACCAGCAGAAATGATGTTTTTGAGGTATTGCTCTGCTTCTGTCAGTTCTGAGGGGAAAATTAGGGTGTTTAAGGTGATATAACCTTTGACTCCCCGTAGGTGTAGAAATTCCATTAATTCGGGTAAGTCTGCAATGGTGAAATTATCTGCTCTCATTCTGGCATTAAATTTCTCTAAACCAAAATAAATTGCATCTGCACCATTTTCGACTGCTGCAGTTGCACATTCCCAGTTACCCGCAGGTGCTAAGAGTTCGGGGAGTTTGATTTTTGTGGTGGTTGTCATTTTGCGTAGTTTGATTTTATTGTGAATTTATTGATTATATCTAAATTGGGGTATGGTTGGGGGTAGATGAAAATCCTCGGCTTCTTTTTTAATCATCTCAATAAATTATTAATCTATTTGATAATTCGGGGATCTGGATTTATCTAAGATTATAAAATTTGATGAATACTCTCAACGACTGGTTCAATAAAATCTACTGCATCACCAACCATCAATTCATCTATAGGCCAGCGATTTCCTAACCCAAAGGTAGGATCTATATCTGCTTCATGAGCAATTTTATTTCTACGATACACGATAGAATTTAATGAGAAATTAAATCCCGAACACGCTGAATACTAATCCGAAATTGATCAAGTGCTGACTGCATAACTCGATGATAAGGCAATAATTTTATCTGCTAAATTGAAAAACGTTGTTTTAAATTCTTGTTGCTTTCTTTGATTAGCTTATAATACTCTACCATACTGTTTTAACTGTTCAGATGTTAAAGCATAAATAGATGTAGAATGTTCTTGAGATAGGGCAATTAGACTATTGAAATTAGATATTTTTGTCATGGTCAAATTAACATTCATTCCCTGTTCAGCATATACCTGATTAGGCAACAACAAATTATTTATTTCTAGAATTGGTTTTAACTTATGATTAACTGTATTTTCAATTTTTGCTATCCATATTTGAAATGCTGTGGTTTCTTTACCCCTAATAATTCTATAGTTTTGAACTATAGTTCCTAAAAATTTCAATCTAAATTCAGGAAATGGATAATTAGCTTCCTTTAATATAGGATTTTCACTGGCTTTTCTTGCCCAAGCACACCATTTTGGTAAAATTCTAGCTAAAGAATCTATAGCCATGACGGAAAAGAAATCGGCAGTTGTGGGAACTAAGAAAAAATCGCTAATCATTAATAAATTTTGATTGATAGATCCTAAACTGGAACTCATATCAATTAAAATGTAGTCAGCGTTAAATTTACTCGCAGTCTTTTCTAATAAATCATAAATTGCACCTGGTAAATTTTTTAAAGTCTGAATTGAACCACTTAGCTCCTGTGCAATACCTAATGTTACTTCATATTCACCAAAACCCACATGGCCTGGTAATAAAAATAATCCTTCTTGTCCTTGTATGGGTATACAATCTACTGCTTCAATAGCTCTTGGTTGAGATTCAAAAGCAGGTGCTAAACCTGTTTTAATATTAGAATGTGTATTGTAGATATTTTCTATTCTCGCTTCATCTTCTTCTGTTTCTTCTTTTAAAGCCATCCCTGTCAGATTACATTGAGGATCTGTATCCACAAGTATTACTCTCTTGCCTTTTGCTGCAAGCATCCAACCTAAGTTAAAGGTAGTGGTAGTTTTGCTAACACCACCTTTATGATTAAATAAGGCGATTTTCTGAACCATTGTAATTATTTTGGTAAATGTCTCATTGGAAAATCTGTATTACTTAGTATAGCCTAAGTAAATTATTTCTAACTTAATACGCTCACAACATTTGTAATAATTGAACCCGTATCTATTTCTGTTATTAAACTAAATCAAAACACTATTAACTAGGGGTTGCTGAGAAAGTCTTTCCGTGATGGCATAGGAGTCAGGAGTCAGGAGTCAGGAGTCAGGAGGAGATTTGAAAATTTCTTTGCCATCTCTTGAAATCCCAAAAAATGCACACTTTTTCCGGTATACCCTTCAAAACCCTTGCACTAATTTCTGTGTTTATCAGCCTCTAACCTTTGATATATCAAGGTTTTAGGTTTATTCAGCAAACCCTAACTAGCACTGGTTAAACTATATCAATGCTAAAAGAAAGCCTGAAAATCAGGTTTAATTTAGCAAATAACCAATTCTGGCTTGACTATATTTATTCTTTTAAAAATGGCTCAGGTCGGATTTGAACCAACGACCCCAGGCTTATGAGTCCCGTGCTCTAACCAACTGAGCTACTGAGCCAAACGTTTCATCAACATTAATTAATATAGCACACTATTTTGGCTGTGGCAATGACCAAAACAAATTTTTGCCAAATTTTTTCTTCCATATAGCCGTAGACAGAGTAGTTAGGACATCAATATAATAATGAACCTCTTACTACAAAACGGTTTTACTCCTGCCTCCTGCCTCCTGCCTCCTGCTATATTTCCAAAATAAAAGAGGGAGTCAAACTCCCTCCACAAACAAGACAATTACTAAATTAACCAGCAGCCAAGTATTTACAGGCGTGCCTGTGTCCGTGATGGCAAGAAAGCAATGGGGTTAACTGCGCCCTTACCTGCGGGGTGAACTTCAAAATGGATGTGGGATCCTGTGCTAAAACCAGTGCTACCCATCGCTGCAATGATTTGTCCTTGTTCCACTTCTTGACCTACTTGCACTAAAATCCGGCTGTTGTGAGCATAGCGGGTCAAGCTGCCATCAGCATGGCGGATATCAACCAAGAGTCCATAACCACCGTTGTTCCAACCTGCTCTTTCTACCCTACCGGCAGACGAGGCGTAAATTGGTGTACCCACGCCGTTAGCAATATCAATACCTCTGTGCATTCTACCCCAGCGCCAGCCATAGCCAGAGGTAAGCACACCCTTAGCAGGCCAAATATGCGCCGTGGAAGAGGAAGGCTCTGTAGTTTCTTCAACAGATTTGGGCAGATATAAATCTACTGCTGCCAAAGGTGGTAAAGCTGGGGATACTCTGGTTCCGCGCAAGTTACCCAAGGAGTCACTAGAGTTGACACCAGCGGTAGGTACGTTTAACCTAATGCTAGAAGAACTACCAGAGGAGTTACCAGGTAAAGCTGTTTGCCTTGATATGAATTGGGGGTTAATTGGCTCATTATTGGGTCGAGCCGCACTTACCAAGGGCTTAACCGGTTGTTGACTATAGCCTGGTTGTATCGGCTTGGGTACAGAAATTGATACCGCATTCAGTTGAGCATTAACTGGAAAATTTGTTTGATTATTGGCTTTCTCCACCACAACGGGGACTGGTGTATTTTCAGTTTCATCCACGTTAGCCACAGTTACACCAGACTTTTGAGCGCGGTATTTTTCCCTTAGTCTTTCAATTTCGGCTTGCAAGCTGCGGATACGCTCAGGACCTTTGAGCTTTGCTGTTTTTTGAGGTAGTTGTTGCTCTGTTTGTGTTTCTGTCGCAATATCCAGTTGTGAATTATCACCTCCCACTGCCAAGGAATTAGGAGCAGTGAATTCAGTTTCTGGGGTTGGCGGCAGTTGATTCCCAGCTAAAGGTACGGGAATAGCAACACTGCTGTTGTTCCTAGCGACTGGTGACTGTTTGACTACAGGTACGGGAATGGCAACACTGTTATTGTTGCTTTCCACTGGTGACTGTTTGACTACAGGTACGGGAATGGCAACACTGTTATTGTTGCTTTCCACTGGTGACTGTGGAATCAGAGGTAGATTAGCTTCTGGATCAGGTTTACTCAGCGGAGAAACAGCAAGTTTGGGATTGCTGCTAGGCCGGATGAAAGTAGGACTGATTGCTACAGTTGGCTGAGTATAACTGGTACGCTCTGCTTTAGCTGTGGGAATAATCAGTTTTTGACTGATTTGCAGCTGGTTGGGATCATCGAGATTATTAGCTTTGATGATATCGGAAACAGAAGTCCCGTAATTATCAGCAATCTCGGCTAATGTGTCTCCGGGTTTAACTTCGTAGGTTGTCGTTGCTAATTGCGCGACAACTGCGGGTGCGGGTGCAGGTGTCAATGCTTTCTGCACTGGCGCACTTGTTTGTTTATCCTGTTTTAACCTGGATATTAGGTCGGCTTGGTTAGCATCTATCACCTCTGACGACTGTACTGGCAAGCTGTTATCAGCTACAGTTGTTGGTTGTGCTACCTCAATACCAGCTTCTGAGAACTTATTTGTCTCATCAGGCCGCAACTGGGCAAGACTATTTCTTAAACGGTTGGATTTTTCCTGTAAGCGATTGAGTGCGAACTCTTGCTGCGCTTTTAGTTGTGCATTAACATCATTGCTAACTGGGTTTGCTGATTCTACTATTACGACTGGGGATAGAGAATCAGCAACACCCTGATTTTGAGAAAATTGCGATTCTGTCTGGGACAGTGGTTTTTCTGTTTGTAACCGAGATTGAACTGAGTTGTTATTCAATCCCTGCTCTACTTGGGGTTGCAAGTAGACAGCATTTTTGTTAGCTTCTGATGTTTGAATTTGTACAGCCATTTCCTTGGCTGCAACTGGCCATTTAGCTTCAAGCCCAGGCATTTGCGAAACTGCTGTTGGTTCCCCGACAATGACAGGATTTTCAGGCACGCTCGCTGAAGGGACGGCTTGGGACTCCAGCTTTGTGGCCGCAAATTTTATCTCAGTGTCAGAAGCAGCAGGAATTGTTGAGGCTGCTTTTTGACTGCCAACAGGCGCGGCTGCTTGGGCTTGATCGCTTTGTCGAGTCACCAAAAGGCTGGTTGCGCCCATTGAGATTGCCAAGCCAATCATCGCGGCTTGGGTTCCCGCCCGGCGGTTTGTTTTGTGAATTGTCTCATTTGACGGCTCGATCAGGACACCATCGCTGTTGGGAGTATTGTTTAACACAGCCTTTACTCTCTTTTTCAATGCTCGTTTCAAAGACGACCTCCTATGATCACGCTTCGCTTAACTGATCTTGATTTTTCTGTTGGATATTAATCCATAATTTGAGATCACATCAAACGATAGATCAAGATCACATTTACCAGAGATACTTAGGCAAGATTAACCTGCTTCTCTGATTTAGACAAGTTCACACTTGTTAGTCAACCTTAAGATTTTTGCGTTGAATTGTCTGTTTTCACTCCTCACAAAACCCAGGATTTTTCGCTCTTGACAGTTATGCCTGATGCTCATGCTTTCAAAGCGGGGACTGGACAAATCTGATAGCTTTGATCCCGTTCACTATCGCTGTTAGCATTTGCTCTGCTGCAACTTTGAAAAAAACGATGTTCCTGCTGTAGATATTTTCTAAGTTTTTTTATCTAATCAGTCTTATCAACAGGAGACTTTACGGCTTTTATTTCCTAAAAAACAACCGTACAAATCCGCCGCAGTTTCTGATATGGTCGATTGTATTTCATAATACAAATAGCTAAGATGCTTGACAGTAAATGCTTTGATGATTTTACCTCTGACAGAGATAAAATTTCAATTCACTAAAATCTATCATTGTCTCTTGGTTTGGAATCAAAGTTTCTATACAAATTTCTTATATGACTATCTTTGGACTCAGCAATTTTTTTTATCTAGGTTGATTTAGTATATAAATGTTGCTACATCTAAATCTTGTTTTAGTAATAATACTTAAACAGTTAAGTGGAGAATTTGCTTCTTTCCTAACTGATTCAGTCTTTATAAGTAAAACCTAGCTAACTATTGTAGATACCCTAACTGTCGTCGGCATTCAAACAAGCCAATAGCCACACTTACGGATAGATTCAAGCTGCGAACGCCGGGTTCGTGCATGGGTATGTAGAGGGTAGAGTGACAGACATTGAGAACATCTGGCGGTAAACCTGTGGTTTCACTGCCAAACAATAACCAATCATCGGTTTGATACTGGTAGTTAATATAGTTAAAACTGCCACGAACGCTAAACCCTAACAATCTGCCTCCACGCTGTTGATGGATGATTTGGAATGCTTCTGGGGATTCGTGATAGTGCAGTTTGACGTAAGGCCAGTAATCTAAACCTGCTCTTTTGAGGTAGCGATCGCTAATTTCAAACCCTAATGGACCCACCAAATGCAATTCTGTCCCTGTAGCGGCACAAGTACGGGCAATATTGCCTGTATTTGGAGGAATTTGCGGGTTAACTAAAACTACCTGGGGCATAAGACAAGTCAAAAGTTAAAAGTTAAAAGTCAAAATCCAGTAGAAACCAAGGAAGGCACTGGGGTTTATGAGTATATCAGAGAAAATATACCTAAAAACACATATAGACGATATATAGGTTTTGTTAATAGGCATTAACCACTAGGGACACATTAGATTTTTAAAACAAATAAGGCCAAGGAGGCAGGAGGCAGGAGGCAGGAGGCAGGAGGCAGGGGCAGCAGGGGAAGAAAGGGAGGTTAACCCAGTTACTAGTCACCAGTCCCCACTAAGCCATGACAGAGGAACAAAATAATTTGCTTTCTAGTTCTTGTTCCCGTTCTTGGGTGGCAATGATGGCTTGTTTAATGACTTGCTGGGCATCGACACCAAGTTTGTGTAACTGTAACCATTGTTGGGCTTCGTTGCCTTCACGGAGAATTTTCTGTAAGGGAGACAGGAAACAACCGAAGCCTTGTTGTTTGGCTATGCCCCAAACTTCTTGATATAGCTGGTTAATCCAATCTCTGGCGAGTATGGTACTACCATCTTGCCAATGTTGCAATTGGGCATCAAGACTGGATGTGGCTGCTGCCATTTCATTTTTAGCGGTTATATTAATTAGTTCTTCAGGTGAGAAACTGCTTTGGGTTAAGGGGTCAATATTGGGGTTGTCAATGATTTGCAATAACCGCGCTTCTAATAAGGCTGTAATTGCTAATAAGAAAATAGGATCTGTGACTAAATCACAAATTCGCAATTCTAAGCGATTTAAATCATAAGGACGGCGATCGCCATTTGGTCTAACTGATGTCCACAAATGTCGGACATTTTGCATTGTTCTAGCTTTTAACTGTGCTTCCACCCATTGAATATGATGGTCATGACTGGCAAATAGAGGTACATGACTGGGAGTTTGGGGGAAGAGTCCCCAACGGGTAGAATGATAACCTGTGGCTTTACCATCTAAAAATGGTGATGAGGCGCTTAGGGCAAGGAAAAGTGGCGCTTCTATACGGATAATCCGACAGGCACGCATTAATATTTCTGGATCGGGAATGCCAATATTAATATGTACGCTGGCGGTGACAACTTTTGTCCCGTAGGTTTGCTCAATGTAGTCATGATAAGGGTTAGTGAGGTCAGAACGGTAAAAGCGATCGCTTCTTCCCAAGGACAGGGTACTCCCTGGTATCAATGTGTAATTGTTTAACCGCTGCAAATATTTCCGTAACTGCTGACGTGGGCGCAATAAACCACACAATTGATTTTCGTAACTGGTGGAAGCTTTAGTGATGTATTCTACGTTGCGGCTATCTGGCTCTCGCATAAATCCCTGTAAATCCGCAACAATTTGGTCGGAGAGACCAACTATTTCACCTTGAGGTGTGCCAGTATACATCTCAATTTCAAAGCCTTTCGTTAAGACCACTTTATTTTGCTCCTTGGCTCTCCTAATTTTGATAAATTGTATCAAATTTAACGATTTTTTGCATCTGGTGATTGGGGATTGGGGATTGGTGATTGGTGATTGGGTAGTAATTTATAATTACGAATTACTTATTACCTATTACCCAATTATGAATTACTCATTATTTTTGCTCTTGCAGAATTGATTGTTGCATCAGATAAATCACATAATGCTGCTAAGGAAATTCTGCCTTCATTTAATAAGGAAGTTACCCTAGTTGATGCTGCTTCTGATATGCGCTTACCGCTACGAATTTGAATTTTAAATTTGTCAGCTATACCATCGAAAATCACCAAAAGAGATATATTTTTCCAAATAATTTGTGTAGGTTGAATCACCTTAAAAGCAGTGACTATTTTTCCTGCTTCTGGTACATGAAATGTTAATCCTGAGTTTTGAATAATCTGCTGTATTCTTTCCAAAGGTAAAATAGAGATATCAATATTTATATGTTCTATTTTCACCAAGTTGGCTAAATCAGGTAATTTCATAGAGACATCATTATTTAAATCTTCGTTTTTACAGGTAAGTTTACCTTCTAAAAAATCGGTAACTGCATAAATTTCCACTGTATAAGCCGGCAGTGGTACTGTACCTTTTTCATAAAATAATTGTCCTTCTGGGGTAACGGTAATAGGTGATTTCAATGCCAAAGTTTGTAATGATTGAAGTGTGGAAATTGTACTGTGAACAAATACAGGATCAAGTCCCAGGATAGATGCTAATTCATCTCCTGTTGGTGGGGGTTCAAATTCCAGTCCAGCACGGATGATAAACTCTTCCATGACATTAAATGGACGTGGTTCTTTAACTGTTAATTCTAAGGTATTTTTACGCAAACTATAGCGAAATTGACGGGCTGCAAAAACTGATAATTGGGGATTTTCTGTTTCAATTTCGGTGACTATATTTTTGAGATGCGGATCAATATTTCTATCAACAGAACCAGGAAACATCAATAAAACCTCCATGACGAGTGGCGAGATTTGCTACTTCTGAATACATTCGACCAACTTTACCAGAGTTGCTGGTAAATAAATCGTGACAACCAACAATTACTAATAATTCTTGAGCGCGAGAAAAAGCGACGTTTACCCTTTCTGGTTTTTTAGCAAATCCCACATCTCCTAAAGGATTATTCCGCACCATACTCACAATTACAACTGGTCTTTCCATACCTTGAAATCTATCAACTGTACCTGTTCTAATGTGCAAGGATGGAAAAAGTTCCGGTTGTAAACGTTCATCTATTTTTCGCAGTTGAGCGCCATAAAATGTAATAACTGCTATTTCTTTTTTAGGTTCACCATTAGCAACTCTAGAACGCCAAGCATTTTCAAAATCTTGACAGATTTTTTCAATGACATCTACTTCTTGGGGATTAAAAAATGATGTTCCTAATTTTTCTTCTGCAAATTCATCTTCTCTAGGCGTTGTCACCCACAGTAAATGATGTTCTGGTTTAATGATTTCACCTGCTAAATTATGGGCGCGTTTGCTATCTGGTTCTAAAATGCCACATTCTAATTTACCATCATAAAACTGATTGATTGCTCCCATAATATTGGGGTGCATTCGATATTGGGTATTGAGCATTTGTTTAATGCTATTATCGGCATTTTCAAACTGAAATTTAAATAAGGATTCTTCGAGAAATCCCATTTCTTCTCTAGAATGTCCCATTGTTTCTGCGACTTCTTCTATTGTGTCAATTTCTAGCATTGGTGGTAGTTGTCGGTGATCTCCTACCATGACTAATTTTTTGGCTTTCAATGCGGGGATAACTAATTCTGGAGGTGTACATTTACTTACTTCATCAATAATGACAACATCAAAATATTTAAATTCTTCCGAGAAGTTGTAATTTGCAGCTTGCACGCAGGTGATACCAACGACGTTAGCGTTATCTAAATAAATTTGTCTTAAATCGTTACTATCTCTTTCTGAAGGTTGACGTAGTTTGGTAATCCAATCTTGGACAAAGTTTTGATATTTCCGCAAATAATCTTCTTCATTTTGTAGTTGTTGTTGCCAAAGATCAAATTGTTGTTTTATCTGCTGCAAAAATTCCAAATTCAAGAAATCTGTTTCTGTGGTTTTGGGCTGAGGTTTAAATTGATCGGGTATTTGTTGCCAAGTCATCTCGCAGCAATTTTTTTCTATGATTAAATCATTGGAGATATGGGATTTTAATTTTTCTTCTATTTCATTTAATTTAATTTTTGCTTTTTCAAGTTTTTGTAAAGAGTTTTTGCTGGTTTTATTTATTTTTACTAGTTCCTCTTTTAAAGATTCTTGAATATTCTCGAATACTGAGAAAGCATCTAAGGAGGAATTTAAATCATCCAGATGAGTTATGCAAGTTTCCCAAAGCTGCACTTGTTTCTCAAATTCCTGATGCTGTTCCCAAATATTTGCTTGTTTTGCTAAATATTGTTGTGTGAGATTTCGTAATTTTACAGGTAGCTGTGGTTGTTTATTCAGCTGTTCCAAAATTTTTACAACTCTTTCCAGCAGTAAATTAGCATCTTGACTGGCTTTTTCTACCTGAGTTTGAGTTGCTAATATTTGTTCTTGGGTAATTTGATTATTTGGAGGTTGATTTAACTGTTGTTGTTTGTGCAAATTATTAAGTTGTTGCTCTGCTTCTGTTTTTAATTTGAGAACACATTGACGAGCATTAGCAAGAATTGTATCTAATAATTCTTGGGTAATTCTAGCTAAAGTAGAATCCAGGTTATTTAATTCATAAGATGCACTGTAGGTTTGTTGCAGTTGAATTAAAAAACTCTGGGCATTTTCAACTAATAATTGACGTTGTTTTGTAGTGAGTAATTGATACTTTTGAAACTGTTGATATGTTGCTTGCCATTTTTGGCGATCGCTCTTTTCCAAGAATAAGAGAATTTGACTAAAATTTTGCTGCATAAAATAGCTAAAATTATGCTTTTTACCCCTTCTGTCACTAAAATTACCATCAATTTCATAAGACAATGCTTTGATTAGTAATTCCCATTCTGGTAATTTAATTTGGTAATTCTTTGGTAAGATTGGCAAGTTTAAGTTTTTAGCAAACATCAATAAACCCAGTGGTAAATGCAGCATTTCTTCAGTCAATAATAAATCAGATTGCTGGCAATTTTTCAAAACTTGGTAAAGATGGGAATACGCTGTAGTTTTCCACTCTTTAACTGCTGCGATAATATAATCAATTTCTCGTTTACGGTTTTCCCAATTTTGAATGGTTGGTTGTAGCTTGTGATCCTGATTAATAGACTTTTGATACTCTGTTTGTAACTGATGTAAATAGGCTGATTTTTTTTGGAAACCCTGTACTAATTTTGCTAAGTCTGACATAGCGATAGTTGCATCATAAGCATAGGTGAATGTTGATTGAAATCCGGCAATTTCCTTGGCTATAGTTTCCCGCAACCAGACAGCTAAACCGAATGCACCACGCACAGGACAAATAACCCCCAGTTCATCGGTATACTTAATAGCTTGATTGACTTTTTCCCGAAAATCTCCTACTAGATTATTTTCTAATATATAAGGTTGCAAACGGGGTAAAAAATCTTTAATTTCTGGATCATCCCAATTGATATTTTGTGGTTTATTGATAATATCTTTCACCCCATTAATTAAAGATTCAATTTCATTTTTATGCTCAAGCAATTCATGATAGACAGTTTCTTGAGTTCTGTAAACATTCTCTAACTTTATCTTTTCATCTTTTAATTTCTTTTGTTTATGATTGACTTTTTCCACTAATTTTAAGTAATCTGTAAATCTTTTCGATGTTGTTAATAGCTGCTGAAGAATTTGTATATTTTCTCTGTGTTGATTGAGATTATTTTCACAGTCATTAGCAGTATTTTCTAACCATCTGTTAATTACTTGGTCTTCTAAAAATCCTTGTCCTTCTTCTCCAACTTTTTCAGCTTTTCCTTTTCTGACAGCGCGGATAACTGGGTTGTGAACTAAGCGACTTAAAGCATTATCAACTGCTAAATTAGCTTGGGAAGTAATTAATGTGCGACCACCACGCAAAGCTATTTGATAGCAAATTTCGGCAATTACAGTCGTTTTACCTGTTCCTGGTGGACCTTGAATCAAAACTAAATCTTCTGCGGCTATTACCTTTTCTACAGATGCTTTTTGACCTGAATTTGCAGCAGATAATAACAAATCTTGTGGTTTTAGTTTAACAGTTTTTTGAATAGGTCTGGCTTGGGAAGCGTCAAATAAGAAATCTCCTAAATATGGGTTTTGTGTCCGTCCTTGTTTTAATTGTTCTAATGCTTTTTCTTTACGCTTAATTTGTTTAATATCACCAGCAGCATCAAAAAATAAGTATCCTTTTGTTGGTATTTGATAATTTTCCGATGCTATATATTCTACTAATTCCCGCTCAAGCCTGATGTAAATAAGATTATTTCTGTGGTCAATTTTTTCAATATTTCCTAATTGACGACTAGTGCGACGAGTTATTTCAGTAGGTACAGAATCAGAAAATTTGATATCTTGATTTTTTGCCTGTTTTACCCGTTCCCAAAAGTTTTCTACATCTAAATAATTCTCTTCATCACCATCAAGGGTGGCTGAGTTAATATCAATTTTTAAGGCGATTTCTTTTTGTTGGCAGTCATATTCGGAGTGGAAAAATTTGACACAAAATTGTCTGGCTTTAGCAATACGTTCTTCAATTTTCAAAAAAGCTTTCCATGCTTGTAGTTGGTCTTCGGTGGGTATATGATTACCGCATATTGGCATTTTATTTATTTGTGCCAATCTCTTGGGAGAAATATTTATAGGCTCATAATAATTAGGAACTAACTGCAATGGTAATGGTAAAGCATAAGCGTCAATTCTTCCTCTTGATAGTGGTAATAAATAAACTGAGAGAATTTTTAAACCACCAGTACCATTTTTTTTCACTGCGGCTCTCAATCCTAAAGTTTTATTTAGTTCTTTCAATCTTTTGGGTAGTTGAAACTCACTGTCATCTGTAGCAATGGTTAAATCCCAAATTTCTTCTCCTGTATCTTTTCCCTTACCTTGACGGCGAAGATAAAATAGGCAAGTTTTTTTACCTATACATTCAAAAATCAATTCATGAGCGCGTTCTTTTTTTTCTCGAAAGTTGGAATATGATGTAACTGCTTGTTGTCCTTCAAAGCTACGAATTAAGTTATCAATTGTGGAATTTAATAAGCTATAGCCAAAGGTTTCTGAATTGTTTATTTTCACTAATTTCTGTTGCATGGATGTCCTGATTGTTTTTGATTTCACACCAAGAGGAATAAGGTTAGATATAGTTTTAAAGATGAAACTGGTGATAAACCTGACTGGCGGCTCGATGTAATAAAGAATGTCTCCAAACAAGAGATTTAATATCATCTGCATAACCACCGCCAATAACACAAGCTACTGGATAACCAGCACTAACGCAGGTGGTTAAAACCTGCATTTCTCGTCGAAAAATTCCAGTGTCTGTGAGAGATAATTTTCCTAGTTTATCATCTATATGGGTGTCGACTCCAGCGTCATACAATACTATATCTGGCTTAATTTCTGTTAGCAAGTCTGGTAGGTAATTAGCTAGGGTTTGTAAATAAGCATCGTCTTCCATTCCTAGTGGTAATGGTACATCTAAATCACTTGTTTGTTTGGTGCTAGGGAAGTTAATTTCGCAGTGCATGGAAAATGTAAAAACGCTGTGATCATTTTCAAATATAAACGCTGTTCCATCTCCTTGATGTACGTCTAAGTCAACAATTAACATCTTTTTAGCAAGTCCTAATTTTTGTAAAACGCGAGTAGCAATTGCTAAATCATTAAAAATACAAAAACCAGATCCATAATTAGGAAAAGCGTGATGTGTTCCACCAGCAGTATTACAAGCTAAACCTTGGTTTAATGCTAATTTAGCCGTTAATATTGTTCCACCTACTGCTACACAGGTACGATTTACTAAAGCTGGACTCCAAGGTAAACCAATGCGTCTTTGTGCTTTTGCTTCTAATGTTCCTTCGCAGTAAGCTTGTACATAACTTTTGGTGTGGACTAATTCTATTAATTCTTGCGGTGGACATTCAGGAGTGTGAAACTGTTCTGGATATGCTACCCTGTCAGCTAACAGCAATTCATACAGTTGTCTAAATTTCGACATGGGGAAGCGATGTCCAAGCGGCAGAGGTGCAATATAATCTTGATGGTAAATAATTGGTAGATCCATTACTTAGGTGAAGTACACCAATAAATTTTGAGGTTAACTACTACTGATACTGAGGATTAAGTCTCAAAAATCAGTCTCCAGCTAGATTGTCATCAGAAAACAATTAATTTATTTGTGTTTTTCAAAGTAATAAAAGTCACCTTTTTTTAGGTAGAAATCGGATTTTAGTAAACATATCATCAATTACTTATCATTGCTATAATGTATCACATATTTTTGCTCGGATGATCATTATACATCAATTTCTCTGGAAAAACTTAGCGAGTTTAATTTGCTAATTGTTGATATCCTAATTTTCAGGTCAGCATTCAGCTTTTCGCTTCTAGCTATATTCCTGATTTAACGATCATTCTCAATCTTGACTCTTGTAATTTCCAGTTGTCAATTCACTATCAAATATAACTATGATGCAATGGATTATACCTCTTATATTTATTCTAGTTGGCTTTCTGACTGGCATAATTGGTGAAAAAGTTATTTTTAATAGAATTAAAAGCTTTGTTATTAAGCGGCAAATTCCTGGGAGTGAGATTATATTTCAATCACTGCACAGAATGACCTTTATTTGGTTTGTTTTGGCAGGTTTTTTTTGGGCTATTCTTAGTTCTCCTGTTAAACCAGGTATTGCTAATGTTCTGCAAAAAATCATCACCATAATTTTATTATATTCTGTAACTTTAGTTTTAGCTAGACTGACTGCCGGTTTTGTCAATTTATTTGTCCAACGTACCGAGGGAGTTTCTACATCCCTGCTTTCTAATTTAGCTAAAACAATTGTTTTAGTTTTGGGAACATTAATTCTTTTGCAAACTGTGGGTATTGAAATTACTCCCATAGTTACCACCTTGGGAATTGGAGGTTTAGCTGTTGGTTTAGCTCTACAAGACACCTTAGCTAATTTATTTTCTGGTTTTTATTTAGTTATTTCTAAGCAGGTAAGAGCAGGGGATTATGTTAAATTAGATGATGGTCATCAAGGTTATGTCACAGATATTACTTGGCGAAATACCACAATCAAGGAAATTTCTAATAATGTGATTATTGTTCCTAATTCTAAGTTGGCTTCGGCAATTTTTACTAATTATCATCTACCTGCAAAAGAAATTACTTTAACTATGAATGTGGGTGTTAGTTATGATAGTGATTTGGAATTGGTGGAAAAAGTGACTATAGAAGTCGCTAAAGAAGTTATGCAAGAAATTGCACCAGAATTAATTCAAATCGAACCTTATCTGAGGTTTCACACTTTCAATGATTTTAGCATAGATTATACTCTTTATATGCGAGTCAGTGAATATTTTGACCAGCGCATTGGTAAACATTTGTTGGTGAAGAAGTTACACAAACGCTATCAACAAGAAGGAATTGAAATTCCTTTTCCAATTCAATACGTTTATACACATGGCATTTAATATAATTGCATATAATTTGCTATGGTTTTAGCAATGCTAAACCCGAAAAAGATGCCATTTTCATCAGATTTAGTTTATACAGTTAGAGGAAACAGGGTAAAACTCTATTTTGTAAAGTGATTTAAAATTTTCTAGCAAAAAACGAGAAATAGATCATATAGTAATGTAACTCTCAACTCGGTTGTGAAAGTTACAGTTAATCATAGTTAAACCTGTATGTATACAGTTAGTATTGAAACTCAAGTTCATGCCTTGCGTCCGGGCGATCGCGTGAGATATTCTGGTGTAGACTGGGATATAAAAGATTACAGCACCTACCAAGATCCTCAAGGTTATCAAACCGAGGAATGGTTGTTAGTCTCCTCCGGTGGTTCGGAATATTACTTATTGCGAGAATATGACCCCAGCGAAGAAATTAACTCTGTAACTTGGTATATTTCCAATCAATTACAGAATGTGTCTTTATATACTCCAGATTTTCCCAAAAACCCACTACAACTAACTACATTATGGAAAGAAATGCAAGTATTAAATACCCCTTATCCAGAACTAAAACTTTTCTATAAATCCTATTATTTCGATTCACAAACTGAAGGAAGTTATGATTCTGAAGGGAAAACAAAATCTCGCATTACTTGGGATTATTGGGATAAAGACCATTGTGTAAATTTAGCAATAGAATCTTTTCCCAATCTACAATTAGAGATTTACTCAACCAAAATAGTCAAGCCTGAAGAATTTCATAATATTCAAAAAGGTGTAAGTTCGGAACGCCAGGTATTGAGGTGGAAACCTGAGTTAATAATTGAATTAATAATTGCGCTCATATTTTTGTCCATCGGTATATTTTTAATGATATTTGGGTAAAGTTTCTATGTCTATTTCCTTATTTATTGAAAACTATGATCATCGTATTGCCTTTTATATCAATGGAGATTTACAGTTTGATAGTGCTGATGAGGCAATTTATCATGAAAATTTAGTAATTCCTGCTGTATCTTTAGCCATCCAAAGATTTACTGATACAGATTTACGGGTTTTGATTTGTGGTGGTGGTGATGGATTAGCTGCTAGAGATTTACTGCGTTTTGCTCAGGTAAAAAACATTGATTTAGTAGACTATAATCCAGATGTTATCGAATTAGCAAACACAGTATTTAAACCTTATAATTTAGGCAGTTTAGAACATGAAAAAGTTACAGTATACACTCAAGAAGCCTTTGGATTTGTCAGACAATTAGTTGATGATTATTATCATGTTGTAATTTGTGATTTCACTTGTCCTAAATCGGCTGAAGATGCAAAAATCTATAGTCAGGAATGGTTTCAAGAAGTTAATCGCATTTTAATTCCTTCTGGAATAGTAGCTGTTAACGGAGTTTCACCAAATTATGATACTCACGCTTTTTGGTGTTTGTATCAAACTTTGCTATCAGTGAATTTTGCAACTAAACCCTTACAAATTCAAATTCCCTCATTTTGTAACCATGATTATGGTGATTGGGGTTTCTTTTTAGGTTCAACACAAAGAATTTTGAGGACAGAAATTGAAAACATTGATTTCCCAAATAATTTAAATTATTTAACCCGTGAAAATTTACTCCCTGTCTTTAAATTTGAACAAAAAATAGCAGCATATCGGCATAAAGTAACTATTCACACACTGGAAAACGAACGGTTATTTTATTATCTTTTGAATCATCCATCAAACCCAGAAGATATCCTATTAAATTCTGGTGAATATGTGGATTTTTTAGATATTAATGAACAGTTCAACGCCGAAATAGAAAATATTAATTCCTTAGATTTGGAATCTGTAGCTAAGTTTTGGCTACAAAATATTTATGCTGCTCCTAATGCAGACAAAGACTTACCAAATATTAATCAATTTGTACCAGTACGTCATCCCTATCACGAACCAAAGATGACAACATATTGGTTAGATAATCTCCAAGGATTATTATCAGAAATAGACGTTAACAAATTACTCAATAGTTTACTAACTAGAGTGCAGGAATTACCACCACAAATTGCTAGTGAATTGAGGACTTTTGCTGATAAAATTAAATATAATCAGCCTTTAGGCACGTTAAACCCTAAAATGGTTGAATTGATTACTTTGTTGTCTATAACGTTGTTAATGACTAATCTAGTAGCACCAGATTCAGTATTTGCTAAAGGCTCATATTATGGTAGTCGTAGCAGTAGCAGTAGTTATAACGATGGTACTGGTGATAGTAAATGGGTAGGTTTTATATTCACTTGCTTTAGTAGTTACTGGATATATAGCATTATTAAGAGAATGCGAAATAATTAAAGATGAATATTATGAATGTTAATAATTATCACCCAACCATAGCAGAGAAAAATAACTTATCTTTAACAGTCAGAGAATTACAAGCTTCAGAAAAAACAGCTTGGAATTTGTTAGTTAAATCTACTCCCAAGGGTTGCTTTATGCAAACTACAAGTTGGGCTGATTTTAAAGAAATAGAAGGTTATAAAACTTTTCGTTATGGATTATTTTCAGAAAATAATGATTTAGTGGGTGGGTGTATTTATTATTTATACCCCCACACTAATAAAGCCAATTTATTATTTACTTCTGGTGGACCAATATTACCAGAAAATACTTCAGAAATAGGGATGCAGTTATTGTTAGAAAAAGGAGAAACTTTAGCCAGAAAACAGGGTGCAGTTGCTCTTCGTATTGAACCATTATGGCAGGAAAAACCTGATTATCTTCAAGATTTTGTTCGCGCACCTGCTGACTTATTACCCTGTGAAACTTTATTAATTGATTTACGCCCAAGTACAGATGAAATTCTAGCATCTATGAAACCTAAAGGGCGTTACAATATTCGTATTAGTCAACGTTATGGGGTAAAAATTGAATTTAGTAATGATTCCCAAACTATTCCTTTATTTTATAATTTATTTTGGGAAACTGTCGAACGTCAAGAATTTTTTGGTGAACCCTACAGGTTTTTTATCAATCTCTGTCAAACGTTATTTAAAGAAAATATGGCAGAAATTGGTTTAGCTAGTTGGAATGGAGAAATAATAGCAGCAATTTTAGTAGTATATTGTGGTTATACAGCAACTTATTTATATGGTGGCAGAAACTTATTATATAAACAAGTAATGGCAAATTATGGCTTACATTGGCAAGCTATCCAAAGGGCAAAAATTTGCGGTTGTCAAGTTTATGATTTTTATGGTTTTACCCGTGATCCTAATCATGGTTATGCCAAATTTTCCCAATTTAAAAGTCAATTTGGAGGTAAACATATTAAAACAATTGGCGCTCATGATTACTTTTTTTATGACCAATTAGCAGATACATTAATTAGTTTATTGCAAAAGTTGTCATTGGGTTAAAATGAATGAAATAATTATCAAAAATAACCCCGCAGCAGGAGTAGCGTTAGCAGGTTTATTAATTGCTACTGGTAATATAGTTAGGGTGGCTTTTTATCCAGAGTTTACAAATTGGTTAGTTAGTTTTACCCAATATGGTTTAATCTTAGTATTTTGCTTGCTTTCTTTAGTTGGTATTCGCTGGTTAGCAGATTTAATTTTAGTTCCCGGTGTGAAAATTTCCGATGAAATTGTTAACCAAGAAATTCCTAATGTGGGTGCAGGTTTAATAGAAGCTTTTGCTTATATTGCTGCATCTTTTTTAAGTGGTTGGTGTTTTTAAAAATAGGGAATAGGGAATAGGGAATGCTATCCACTAACAGATAAATAATGCCAATTCTTGAGATATTCACAATTACTAAATTCTTGTGTGATTATCTGTGTTAAAAATTGCGCTTTTTGTAAATTATCCTTTTGATAATCACAGATATGAATATCAATAGTAACTTTACTTTCCTCTGGCCAAAAGTGTAACGCTATATGAGATTCGGCTAATAAAATCACTGCTGATACTCCTTGGGGTTGAAATGCAAAACTCACTTCACCTATGACAGTTAATTCAGCAGTATCAGCAGCATTTTTTAACACTTCTATAAAATCTGTTTTCTGCCAATTAAATACTGTTTTATTTACTGGTAAGATGGCAGAAAAATGGTGTGACTTAATCACTTTTACCTCACTGTCACCTGTCACCTTTTCTAACAGGTTTAACTGTATATTTGGAAGCAAAATCAGCAGTTTCACCTGCACTTACCATAGACCTATATAACAAGGCACTAACTTCGGCTCTGGTAGCTTGCTTGTCACCGTTTAATAATTTTACATTGGGATAGTTGACAATTACGCCATTTTCTGTCATTGCGGCAATAAATTCGCGGTGTTCGCTTCTGATAGTGGAAGCATCATTATAAATAGACAAAATATCTTTTGTAGAACCGCTAAATTTATAATTCAATCCTTTTGCTAAGGTAATTAAAACATCGAGACGTTTCAGTTTTTGTGTGGGGTTAAAGCTTCTGCTGTTAACAACTGTGAAAAAACCCATTTCGTAACTTTCACGAATAGCATTATAAGCCCAATAATCTGGAGGAACATCTCGAAAATTTATAGCTTTTCGTACTTTACTTTTAATAAATGTCTTTTGCAAGAGGGCTGCTAGTTGGGCGCGAGTAACTGGGGCGTTAGGGCGAAATGTACCATCAGGATAGCCATCAATGATTTCCATTGCTGCCAATTCGGCGATATAATCCTTAGCCCAGTAATCTTTGGGAATATCAGAAAAGTTGACTCGAATACCTTGAGCTACACCCACTGAGCGATATTTACCCAATAACTCGTGAAGTTGAAATGTGGAGTTGTTACCGAGTTGGGTTAACTTTACCAAACTGCCAGGAATAGATAATAGGGCTGGTGCTAATTTAGGATCATAGACGCTAATGGTTTTACCTGCTAAGGCAAACTCGCCTTCACTAAAGGTTGCAGGATAAACGCTTGTTTGAGCAACGTTAGCAAAACCCGCTGCTTGGTATGGAGTAATGTCGATATTTTCGGAACTGGTGAGGAAGGTAACTTTTTGGTTTTTGAGTTCTGTGAAATAGTCATATTTGATAGCTGCATCTCTGTCAACGATGCCATCTTCGTTATTATCAACACCATAAAAAACGCGAACTACGGGATTTTCGCTTGGTTTGGCTGGTAAAATCAGGTTTACTGCTGTATGATCAGGTAAACAAGCAAATTCTGTGTAGCCAATAAAACGGTTTTTAGTATCATACAATCGGACAACAATGCGATCGCCCAATTTAAAACCGTTCACAAATTTGGCTTTCTGCTTAATTTTATATTTGTAATCGCCTAGAAATCTTTCTTTGAGATATTTATCACCATATTTCCCTTTAATAGATATCCGGGCAATTACTTCTGATATTTTACCACCTGGTTGCCAGATATATAAAGTAAATCCTGACTTTTCTCTCCTGGCAGAAGCAGTAGGAGTTGATGTTTCTTCTGCTTGAGTAGTTTCTTGTGCTAAAAGCTGCTGATCATTGATTGTTGATGGGATTGTAACAGATACAGCAGATAGTTGAGATGGAGCCAAGGTAGAATGTATTGGCGACAAGGCTATGAGAGAAACTGACGCTATCAGGACTTTCCTAGAATTAGTTAATCTACTTAAAATCATAGTATTTTATCTGACATTAGATCACGGCGTAAGTAAGATTTGCTAGTGATTTTGATGCTACGTGAAAGTTACAGGTGCTAGTGTACATCTTATGTAGTTTTTTCGCTCATGTTTTGTCTAGAATGCCAGGAGGATTAGCATAAAGAAACAATACTTTAGGAATCTTAACGAATGACGATTACAACCCAGAATTTACAAACCATAGAAAAACAAGTTTGGACTTGGCAAGATTATAAAATTCAATATACTGTGATGGGTACAGGTCAACCCTTGGTACTCATTCACGGTTTTGGTGCTTCTATAGGACACTGGCGCAAAAATATAGCTGTTTTAGCCAATGCTGGTTATCGGGTGTTTGCTTTAGACTTACTAGGTTTTGGTGGTTCGGACAAAGCGACCGTGAGTTATAGCATGGAAGTGTGGGTAGAACTGTTAAAAGATTTTTATGATGCACACATTCAAACACCGGCTATATTTATAGGAAATTCCATTGGCGCACTGTTGAGTTTAATAATTCTCACAGAACATCCTGAAATTGCTGCTGGGGGAGTATTAATAAATTCTGCTGGTGGTTTGAGTCATCGTCCCCATGAATTAAACCCGGTTTTAAGGGTTTTCATGGCTACGTTTAACAAGTTGGTAGCTAACCCAGTCACAGGAAAATTCGTTTTTAACCGCATTCGCCAAAAATCACAAATTCGCCGCACATTGTATCAAGTATATTGCGATCGCAATGCTGTAACAGATGAACTTGTTGATTTACTTTATACACCATCTTGCGATCCAGGAGCGCAACAAGTTTTTGCTTCCATTCTCACCGCACCTCCAGGACCTGCTCCCGAAGAACTATTACCGCAGTTAAAATGGCCTTTATTAGTAATTTGGGGTGCTAATGATCCTTGGACTCCAATTACCGGCGCTAAAATTTACGAAGAGGCGGGTAACAATGGTAAAGATATTCAAATTGTGCCTATTCCTAACGCCGGTCATTGTCCCCATGATGAAGTACCAGATATTGTCAACACTGCAATTATTGACTGGTTAGCACAGAAAAACTGGAAGTCCGTAGGGTAAAACATCAAAACTATCTGGAATTGGTAATGGGTAATGGGTAATTTGTGAAGCACGTAGATTACCTTTTACTCATTCCTATGTCAACTGAGGAAAATTTTTGAAAATGTATTTTATGATTTTGTTTTGTCAAAACAAAACTTGTGTGTATTTTATGATAGAGTTTAATGTAAATCATGGATACAAAAAGATAAAATTCTGCAAAAATTATCCAGATTTTTCGGCATTTGGCTATCAAGTAATTCGAGAATTAGGCAGAAACTCAGAAGGAGGACGCATTACTTATTTAGCTAATCATATCAACTCTCAAAAACAAGTAGTAATTAAGGAATTTTGTTTTGCAAATACAACTGCTGACTGGTATGGAGTGAAAGCTTATGAAAGGGAAATGCAGTTTTTACAAAGATTAAATCATCCCCGCATTCCTCGTTATATAAATTCTTTTGAAACACCAGGATGTTTCTATTTAGTCCAAGAATATAAAAATGCTCCATCATTAGGTTTGAGCCGCTGCTTTCATCCCCAAGAAATAAAGGAAATTGCTTTATCAATTTTAGATATTTTAGTTTATCTACAAGAACAAAAACCTAAAATTATTCATCGAGATATCAAGCCAGATAATATTTTATTAGACCAGCAATTACAAGCTTATTTAGTAGATTTTGGTTTAGCAAAGACACAGGATAAAAAAGCAGTTTTGAGTACATTGGTTGCTGGTACTCCGGGGTTTATTCCCCCAGAAGCAGAATTTGGATATCCTTTAACAGCAGCATCTGATTTATATAGTTTAGGTGTAACATTAATTTGCTTGTTGACAAATAGTCGATCTGCGGATATTGGTAAATTAATGGATGATAAATATCGCTTTAATTTTCAGGAATTACTTCCTGATATCAGTCCAAGTTTTTGTTCATGGTTAAAGAAAATGGTTGCACCAAATCGTAAATATCGTTATGCTAATGCTGCGGATGCTTTAGCAGCACTAATACCTATTCCGGTGATGGGTTCTGGTACAATATCAGATCAGATATTAGATATTTTTTGGATTGCAATAAATCAACAAAAAATTATAGCTATGCTGGGTTTAAGTGTGACGGGAATTTTATTAGGTCTAGGCTCAAATTTGATGATTTCTCAACTAGGTAATGCTGTAAATTCTAATGTCGAGTTAAAGCCGAATTTAATAGAAGTGAATAGTAGTAAAAATAATAATTATTCAGTCAAGTAATTTAAAATCTATAATCGTTTATTTATTACAAAAAAACATGGGTAAAAGTTATTAACTGATTCTCAACCAAGCAATTAATAGCTTATGAATGAATCTTTTGTAATTGTTTTAGGTTCCTTAAAATATTACTCTTAAAATATTACTTGCCTTGCGTTGAAATTCAAGTTCTGAAATAATATACCCATGATCAAGAAGTAAAACAGGCTTCTAGTCTGTTGACGGGCAATTGCGATGCACTGAGCTTGTCGAAGTGTCAAATATTAACCCTTTCCTAGCCATCGTTTGCGCCATTTTGAAGTTGTTTCTAAGGGACTCGTTTCTTGTTCTTGTCGCCTTCTGCTTAATATTAACTCACCAGTATCACTTAAAGAAGGATCTCGATAAGGAATAGCAGCACGAGTTTGTAAATGTTCTTTTTCGGCTACTGAAAGGGGATAAATCCCTGTAATGCGATGCACTGAGCTTGTCGAAGTGTCATTTACCCCATCGGGATATGCTCCAATAGTACCAGGAGTGCGTCTTCCTACAGGTGCGGTAGAACCTATTACCAACTTAGCCGCTAAAAGTGCAGTGCGTACAGCAGCAGCACAGGAATAAGTCGCTAATAACCCATCTCTGTGTAAACACTGCGTTAATTTTTGTATAAATTCCACAGTCCATAATTGGGGACAATGGGGTGGTGAAAAGGGATCAAGAAAAATAGCATCTGCTAAAAAACCTGATTTACCTACTTCTTGAATTAATTTTCTAGCATCACCTATCAGTAATTTGGCTTGTAAGCGATTTGTTTGACAATAGTGCTTAAATGCCAGTTCGTTTAAAATAGTTCTATACTCATCATCCCAATCATTAAATATATCCTGGCTCATCGCTGCTTTGGGAACTTCAGGATTTATTTCTAAACCAATAACTTCCACTATACAAGTAGGATTTTCTTGCCAAATTACTTCCAAAGCAGCCGCTGTATTGTATCCTAGTCCATAACAAACATCTAAAATTTTTACTATTCCTTTCCTGGCTACTTTCTGTACTTGAGTGGGAACTGCAAATTTTAGATAGCTCTCTTGTTTTGCTCCATAATTACTGTGAAAAGCTTCATTAAATTCTGGAGAAAAAAAAGTAAAAGAACCATCTTTTGTCGATTGAAGTGTAAAATTATTTGTATCTGACATTTTTCTCGTTACCTCATTTCAATATTCATCATTCAGCAGTTAGGATACTGGGTGAGCAAAAATAACCTTCCTTCTGTCACCTGTCACCTGTCACCTGTCACCTATGATTAATCATCAATTTGTTGTTTCTCCCGAATGGCTATTTACCCATCTTAATGATTCCCAAGTAGTCATTATTGATTGTCGCTTTTCTTTGGCTGATCCACAATTAGGACAAAACCAATATCAAACAAGTCATATTCCAGGAGCTTACTATTTAGATTTAAATCAGGATTTATCTAGCCCTGTCGCTGAACATGGGGGAAGACATCCTTTACCTAACCCCAATGATTTAGCAGATAAATTAGCAAAAATTGGGGTAATATACCAAAAAACTTTAGTAGTCGCTTACGATGATTCACGTTTGGCTTTTGCATCTCGTTTGTGGTGGTTATTGCGTTATTTAGGACATGAACAAGTAGCTGTTTTAGATGGTGGTTTTGCTGGTTGGCAAAAAGCTGGTTATCCTATTACAGATGTAATTCCAGCACCTAAAATGGGAACTTTTACCCCTCAGTTAAATGAAGAAAAAGTTGTAGACTATACTTATGTTAAAAATTTCAAAGATAGTCCAGATGTAGTTTTAGTAGATTCAAGAGATGGCGATCGCTATCGTGGAGAACGAGAACCAACCGATAAAATAGCTGGTCATATTCCCGGTGCTGTAAACTATCCTTGGCAAGCAGTCACCGACGCTTCCGGTTTCTTACTTCCCCAATCAGAACAACGTCAACGATGGGAAAAAATAGAACCTACTAAAGAAATTTTAGTTTATTGTGGTTCTGGTGTAACCGCCTGTGTCAATTTACTTTCTTTAGAACTAGCTGGAATTTCCACAGCTAAACTTTATGCAGGTAGTTGGAGTGATTGGATTAGTTATTAGAAATAGAGAATAGGGAATAGGGAATAGGGAATAGGGAATAGGTGATTGGGGACTGGACACTAAAGAACTAGCTAGAAAAATCAATCGCTCTACTAACAACGCCAATAATGACTTCATTCATCTATCTTCATGGCTTTGCTTCCAGTCCTAAATCAACCAAAGCACAGGATTTGAGCGATCACTTTACCCAAATTCAGATCAAGTTAAAAATTCCCGATTTAAATGCTGGTGATTTTTCCCATCTCACCATTACCCGTCAATTACATCAGGTTAAATTTTATGGTGAGCGACCTGTACTGAGCGGAGCCGAAGTAAGCCGAACCGCTGAATTTCCTGATCCATCCATACCTGTAACGCTGATTGGTTCTAGTTTAGGTGGTTTAACATCTGCTCATTTGGCAGAACAAAACCCACAAGTGCAACGCTTAGTGTTACTAGCACCAGCTTTTGGATTTTTATACCATTGGTTGCCCTCTTTAGGAGCAGAAAAAATCAAACGTTGGCATCAAGAACAATATTGCTTTGTTTATCACTATGGGGAAGGAAGAGAATTACCTTTAAGTTAGGGTTTGCTGAATAAACCTAAAACCTTGATATATCAAAGGTTAGAGGCTGATAAACACAGAAATTAGTGCAAGGGTTTTGAAGGGTATACCGGAAAAAGTGTGCATTTTTGGGGATTTCAAGAGATGGCAAAGAAATTTTCAAATCTCCTCCTGACTCCTGACTCCTGACTCCTGACTCCTATGCCCTCACGGAAAGACTTTCTCAGCAACCCCTAAGTTATAATTTCGTCACAGATGCTGCCAAATACCAGGAAAACTTGTTACAATGTCCCATTCCTACCCTGATTTTACATGGCAAACAAGATGAAGTTATTCCTATTCAAGCTAGTCGAGATTTTGCGCGATCGCGTCCTTGGGTAGAATTAATAGAATTGGATAGCGATCACACCTTGGCAAATGTAACTGATAAGATTTGGCAAGCCATTCGCTCATTCTGCAAACTGGGGAATGGTGACTGGTAACTGGTAACTGGTGACTGGTGACTGGTGACTGGGGAGAATAATATATTAGGGTTTGCTGAATAAATATAAAACCACGATAAATCAAGGGATTCAGGTGTAAAAAAGGTGAAAAAGCTGCAAGGAATAGACACTAAAACCATCAAAAACTGATCACTTTTATTTCCAAATCAGTCATTCTTGGCTACTTCTAATTCTCCCTCCTGACTCCTTGCCCTCACGAGAAGACTTTTTCAGCAAACCTTACATTACTTCTTGCCTCCTGAACTTCTGACTCCTGCCTCCTGCCTCCTGAACTCCTGAACTTCCTGCCTTCTGTTCCCTGTTAATAGTTCCCTAACAACTAACAAATGATGCTTCCATTTATTCGTTCTGATTTAAACCAATTTTCTGCTTACAAACCCCACCCCAGCAGCAATACAAGCGAACCGGCTGCAACGCAATTTGATCGGCTGGATACTAATGAAAGTCCCTATGATTTGCCATCAGAGATCAAAGAAAAATTAGCTTGGACTTTTCAACAAGTCATTGAAAGCAATCGTTATCCTGATGGTGGACATGAGGCGCTCAAAGAAGCGATCGCCGAATATGTCAATGAGTCAGCTAACCTTTCATCCTCCACTTTCACCGCTGCTCATATTTCTGTAGGTAATGGTTCCGATGAACTCATACGTTCTTTATTAATCGCCACTTGTTTGGGGGGAGAAGGTTCTGTTTTAGTTGCTAACCCCACTTTTTCCATGTATGCTATTTTGGCGCAAACTCTAGGTATTACTGTGGTGAGTGTGGGTAGAAATGAAAGCAATTTTGAAATAGATTTGAAAGCGGCACAATCAGCACTGGAAGAAACTCAAAATCCTCCAATTCGAGTGGTTTTCGTTGTTCATCCCAATTCTCCCACAGCTAATAGTTTGACTGCGGCAGAAGTAACATGGTTAAAAAGTTTACCAGAGGAAATTTTGGTAGTGATTGATGAAGCTTACTTTGAATTTAGCCAAACTAGCTTAGTTGGGGAATTAGCACAGCATCCAAACTGGGTAGTGTTGCGGACTTTTTCCAAAGCTTTCCGGTTAGCAGCTATGCGAGTAGGCTATTGTGTAGGTCATCCCGATGCGATCGCTATTTTAGAAAAAGTCCGTCTTCCTTACAATCTACCCAGTTTTTCCCTTGCTTCCGCTTTAGTAGCTGTACAAAATCGTCAACTTTTGCTAAGTTCCATTCCCCAAACTCTGAGTGAGCGCAGTAAACTGATCATGGCTTTATCCCCACACCCAGCATTAGAAATTACAGATAGTGACACTAACTTTATTTACCTGCGTCTGAAACAGAAGACTTCTCAACCAGTCAATGAAGCTTTAAAAATGATCAATCAAACACTCACAAATGAAGGCACTTTGATCAGATCACTGCCTGGGGGATTACGAATTACTCTAGGAACACCAGAAGAAAACTCTCGTACCTTGACGCGATTAAAAACAGCTTTAGCCAAGCTTGAATATTAACTATATTCACTATTAATAATCAAAACATTCGTCGTCTAAATCATTGCCAAGACGACGCACTATTGTCACTGTTTGCGGCAACACACCCACTAACATAGCAAAGGCAGCATCTGGCAAATCAGCAACCATTTCTGCTGGAAAATACTGTGCAAATTGTTCCAGAATTTTCTGTACTCTCTGTACAGGAACTGGATTTTCTGTAATTTGTTTGATTAAGCGAATCCATTGTCTTCTAATCAAGTAAGCCTTCTGAAGCTCTTCATGAGATTCAGGAGCTAATAAGGAGAGATTACCTATAGGTATGACAAACTGACAATCCCTGTCATAATCCCCACCTACAACTGCTCCAGGACCCGCAAACTCTGCATGATAGCGTTTCCCAACTATTAACCCGTTGCGCTTACGACTATTAACTATCAAAACTTTTCCGCTATGTAATGACGCAAGAATATCAGTGCTATGCGATCGCTCACTACCATCTCGCATGGTAGGTTTGTCCAGGAAACTAGTTTCAGAGCAATAAGTTGATACTATAGCAGCTTGATAGCGTTGGCGTTGTTCGCTATCCATGTTTTTCAAATTTTTAATGAAATTGATGGTAATAGAAGAAGCATTCCTATTTTGCACAGGCACAGAAATATTATAATATAGTATATTATCAAAAAAGTAAACCCCACCTATGTCGGTTGAAATTAGCCAGTGCAGGAGGACTTAGTTTGTGTAGCCAAGGCAGTGCTTTGCGGATATTCCCCCAGTTGTAACAGCTACTATCTAAAATTATCATTTAAAGACATTCTAAACATTTGCCATGCCCTGGGAATATGGACTTAAAAACGTCAATTGAGTAACTGTTTAATTAAATCAAAGATTATGTTTGTATCATTAAAAATTGTTTACCAACCCTAAATAAATAGACGACAACAAAATTCAGTAGTGTTCAAAAATTAATAATTATATTACACATCTCCAAAATAGAATGTATTAATTTGTCATAAGTTGTAGGGGCGAAGCTTATGGGCGATAATTTAACGGAAAAATCAGACATCTAGATATCCCATAACTTCTTTTCTGGAGATGTCTATTTTATGGGATTGAGGCAGATTTGTCTTTAACTCCAGCAATTTTTTCTTAAAGTTTTTATAAGCACAAGTGTCGAATATTAAAGAAACTTAACTAGGGTTTGCTGAATAAACCAAAAAGCCTCATAAATCAAAGGTTTGAGGCTCATAAAAAAGACAGTAGGTGCTTTCGTTATAGCGTCTTGAGTCTGAAAAACCTTGCACTTTTCTGGGCGGACAGAAATGAAAAAATGTCTTTAATTCTCCTCCTGACTCCTAGCCCTAACGAAAGGACTTTTTCAGCAAACCCTAACTATAGCAGCAGTCAGAAGTCAGGATATCAAGGAGTCAGGAGTCAGGTGTTTATGCAAGAAAATCTGCCGTGAGGGATAAAAGAAAAAGCTGTTCCAATTAGATTCAACTCCATGCACGCGATATCCCAACTTGAAATACAGCTGCCTGGCTTGATAATTATTTTCCAAGACATGAAGATATAAATCTTCAAATCCCCAGTCTTGGCACACTTGTTCACAACTAATCAGTAAACTGGAAGCCAAACCATACCGACGGTATTGTGGGTGAACAGCTAAATTAGACAAATAGGGATAACTCTTTTGAATATTTGTCCAACTATCACTGAAACGCACACCCAGTTCCACAGTTCCCAGTATTTGATGAGTGCCTGTGGTACTGATGTCAACAGCCACCAAACAGACGTGATGAGGTGTCATTGACGCTAGACGATACTTTAAGTCTTCATAAATACCCAAACGGAATAAAGGAAAAGCCCATCCCCATAAACCTTTTTGGGAGTGAAAACTTTCAGCAATGATTTGGGCAATCCCTGGTAAATCAGCAGATGTAGCTGCACGGATTTGGAACTGCCAAGAATTGAGGATACGTGTATCTGTAACTAACTGTTGGTGATGTGGGTGAAAAAACCAGGATTTCAAAGCTAGTTGAGGATTGAGGTTAATTTAAGGAAAGTTGGCTTGAGTATAGTTTTTGTAATTCGTCACTTGTCATTAGTCATGAGGTTATGCTGTAGTTGAGACTGTGGCAACTCACGGCGAAGCCTGTCACCGATCACGTTGTGATTGCTCAATAGACATCTCGTGGTAATTAAATGTGCATAATCCCCGAATCCCTGTAGGGACAATTCATGAATTGTCCCTACAATAATTGTCATCAGATGTCTAATTACCAAGAGGTACTTGTTTAATACTATACTTTATTTTGAAATATAGTTATTATATGTCATATTCATCACTCTAACATAACCTAGATCACAAAAAATCAGCTTTAAGTGTTAGTATCACGGATGGAATGGGAAAAATCAATATATAGTTTATACTCTTTTCTCTGGAGGACAGGGTCTGATGTAGCACCAGCAGGTTATAAAAGGAGGTGAGAAAAGAATTAGTCAGTTGAAATTTACACGGTAAATCAAAAATGACAATCCAATAAACTGTCCTGCGGAAGAGGGGCAAACTGCTGATGACAAATCCTGAAAAACAATAATTTCAATAACTTTGATTACACACTTTGGCATCTAGCTGTCATGTGTCCCAGCAATTTATTGGTCGAAATGCTTGAACCTTACCTGATTCAGAAATACCTTGATCTGAGCAGATTATTCTTTATCCGACTGCCGTTGCAGCAGGAAAGCTGTGCATGACATCACAAGCAAACAGAAACAGTAAGCCAAAAATTTTGGTTGTCGATGATGAGCCAGACAACCTAGACTTGCTTTACCGCAGTTTCTATCGTGAGTATCAGGTTTTGAGAGCTAACTCTGGACATGCAGCTCTGGAATTGCTGGCACAAGAAGGGGATATCGCTGTGATTATCTCTGATCAGCGGATGCCAATGATGAGCGGTACGGAATTTTTAAGTCTGACAGCAACTCAATACCCAGATATTATTCGGATTATTTTAACTGGCTACACTGATGTTGAAGACTTGGTGGAGGCGATTAACTCTGGCAAGGTATTTAAATATGTTACGAAACCTTGGGAAGCTGAAGAACTGAAAGCCGTAGTCCGTCAAGCGTTGGATACCCATAATGTCTTGAAAGCCAGAACCCGCGAACTGACTCGGACTCTGCGGAGAGAATCCCTATTGAATACTGTCACTAATACTATTCGTAGCGCCCTAGACTATCGGCAAATTTTACAAACCATTGTTGATACAGTGGGGCATATGTTGGAGGTGGATGTTTGCCTGTTACGTCCCTTTCAAGATGAAAAATTGGCAGATGAAGGATTTATCTACCAAAAATCTACTCAAGCATCATTGCTAGACCAACAGAGATCCGCTACTGAGAACAATGATGCTTTTTCTCCACCTCTATCTAAAGACAATAACAAGTTAGCTACCGCAAATCAGGTCTCTATCACCCCATTACCTCTTTTAGCTCAGACAGTGTGGGAAATTGATGCAGTGCAAGTAATTCATAATGTGACTGGTGATGACCGCATTCAAAGTCGTGAAAAACGGGCTGCTGCTTTTAAAGAAGCTAATATATGTTCTAGTTTAGTAGTGCCGCTGATTTGTCAACAAGAACTAAGAGCAGTATTAGCTTTGCACCAGTGCGATCAAATCCGTATTTGGGAAGAGGAAGAGGTAGAACTGCTATCAATTGTTGCTGATCAGGCAGCCTTAGCTTTATCTCAAGCCTATGCTTATGAACAAGTAGAAGCTTTGGCGAAGCGAGAAGGTTTAATTAATACAATTACTAGGGAGATTCGCTCTAGTCTAGACCCACAAGATATCTTTGCTGCTATCACCCAAAGATTGGGACAAGCTATGCAGGTTGATGGCTGTGTTCTGTCTTTATGGACTCAGGAAGATGAATTTGTCCATTGTGTAGGTTTGTATGACAGTTCTAAACATCTGGAGAATTTTCCCGAAAATAACCTCACTAGAAATCGGCGAGCTTTAACTCAGCAGTTGTCTAGTTCCCAAGCTCCGATCAGGAAAAATCCGATTTTTTTAGAAATATTGCGAACAAAAGAACCTGTTGTAATTACGGATATAAATCACTCTCCCTCAGATGTCCAGGCATTTGACCTACCTTTGAAAATGCGACCGCGATCGCTCATGGTCGTTCCCTTATTAATTGATGGTCAATGTATTGGTAGTATTTCTCTGAGAGAAGGTGAGAAAATCCGTAAGTGGCTACCATCGGAAATTGAACTGGCTAAGGCCGTGGCCGCTCAAGCTGCGATCGCTGTCCAACAATCTCGTTTATACCAAACAACTCGTGAACAGGCGGAACGTTTAATCCAATTAGATCAACAAAAAACCGAATTTTTCCAAAATATCTCCCATGAATTTCGCACCCCTATCACTTTAATTCAAGGACCTTTAGAGTCGGCAGTCGAAAGCGGAGAAGGCTTAACCCCAGAGCAATGTGCGATCGCCCTCCGCAATTCTCGCCGTCTGTTACGATTGGTAAATCAACTACTCGATTTACAACGCTTGGATGCTGGTAAAATGCAACCGAGTTTCCGTCCTTGCAGTCTAGTTGAATTTGTGAACCAAATAGTCGATTCATTTCGTCCTTATTGTGAGCGAAAGGGACTGAGAGTAATTACGGATTTGTTTGAATGTCCAACAGTCTACTTGGACATGGAAAAATTTGACAAGGTACTTTACAACCTGTTGTCCAATGCCATGAAATTTACTCCCGATGGGGGTAAAATCACTGTGAGATTATTCAATGACGGTAATGCTTGCGTCTTACAAGTTCAAGATACAGGAATTGGTATTCTTCCCGAACAAATTCCCCACCTATTTGAGCGATTCCGTCAAGCTGAAGGTTCAGAAAACCGCTCCTATGAAGGGAGTGGATTGGGTTTATCCCTGGTTAAAGAATTAGTAGAAATCCACGGTGGCGAAATCAGCGTCCAATCAGTTTATAGACAAGGTACTCAATTTAGTATTCGCCTGTTGACAGGTTCAGAGCATTTACCTCCAGAACAGGTACTAGATACACCCTGCGAATTAAATATCAGCCGCGCCAATGTAGAACTAGCGAATTTAGAACAGGTAGGATCAGCATCTGATCACAGAGAAATTATCACCAGAGATCCATCACCGAATCTACAAATTGTCGATTCTAACGGACAAATTGATACTACTGACCCATATCCTGAGCAATTAATCTTAGTGGTAGAAGATAACCCAGATATGCGAGACTATGTAGCCAATATTTTACGTCCGTGCTATCAAGTAACTACCGCTCGTAATGGCTACGAAGGATATAATTTGGCACGAGAAATTCTCCCCAGCCTGATTATCACTGACTTAATGATGCCCTTAGTGACTGGATTAGAAATGATTCAGATGATTCGCACTGATGATTTGATGCGAGGTACACCTGTCATTCTCCTGACTGCAAAAGCTGATGACGAAACTCGTATTCAAGGAACAGAATATGGTGCAGATGCTTATTTAGCTAAACCATTTAATGATCGGGAACTGCTGGCAGAGGCACGCAATCTTTTAGCCTTGAAGGAAAATGAAAAACGAGTTTTGGAGCTAAACACTTACTTGACAGAATCTGTACTCAAACGCTTTTTACCCACTGCGTTAGTCCAGAAAGCCGCTGCGGGAACTTTGTCTCTAGATTTGCGCCCAGAACCGCGTTTAGTGACAGTTTTGTTTAGTGACATTGTGGGTTTTACCCAGCTATCCAATACTCTCAGATCCCGAAAAGTCGCAGAGGTGCTAAATGAATATTTGGAAACTATGACTAAAGTTGTGTTTCAGAATGGTGGTACTGTCGATAAATTTATGGGAGATGCTATCTTAGCTTTGTACGGAGCGCCAGAAGACCTCACACCCAATGAACAGGTGCGTCGTGCTATCAATACTGCCAGAGGAATGCAACAAGCCCTGGTAAATTTAAATAAGCGTTGGCTAGAACAGGGTATATTTGAAACAGATGGCCGTAAAGGTGTACAGTTTCGCTGTGGCATTCACCAAGGTACAGCAGTGGTGGGGATGTTTGGTAGTGAAGAACGTGCTGATTATACGGCTATTGGTCCTTCTGTGAATATTGCTGCTAGATTGCAAGCCGCGGCTATACCTGGTACTATCTTAGTTTCTGCTGCTGTTGCTGATTATTTGCAGGAAGAAGAAATTACTAAAGGTAGTCCCCTGGAACTGAAAGGAATAGATGAAACAGTCCTCACTTTTGTCGTGAGAACAGATTTAGATGCTTCTATAGCTAATGAGTAAAGTCAAGTTCTACTGGATATTCAAACATGAACAATGTCAAATCCAGTTTTAAACTGCATGATGAAACCATCAAATACAGACATACTGATCCACCTTGGTTTTGGACTGCTGTATTTACAGGTTCGATTTTCCTACATCTGTTCGTGTTTTGGTTACTGCGCTCCTATGAACCATTTCTACCGTGGATTCCTCGGTCGAATCAAGATTATATTGCTATTGATTTGATCGATATTCCATCTGCTGTAGAATCACAAGAATCACAACCCACAACCGTTAAACCAAAAGTTTCTTCTTCCAGTCAAAAGTCTGTTACAGCATCTTTACCAAAAACTACTCTCACCACTCCTGAAAACCCAGATGATCAGGTGATAAATTCTGATCTCAATCTTTCACAACAGGGAGAAAGCAAAAATACTGAGGTTAATCATCAACAATTAGAACCCACACCCACACCTACACCTACACCCACACCTACACCCACACCTACATTTACACCTCAAGTACAATTTACTCCTAAACCTACTCCCACACAGACTATTCCATTCAATGATCTTCCCTGGAATCGTCGTCAAGAAATTAAGCTGGGAAAGGGAATTTTATTACCAAATGATATTCCTTCAGAATCACCAACTCCCACCCCAGAACCAGAAACTACACCAACTCCCACCCCAGAACCAGAAACTACACCAACTCCCACCCCAGAACCAGAAACTACACCAACTCCCACCCCAGAACCAGAAACTACACCAACTCCCACATCACAAGAAACCACAACTGCAAACATAGGAGGTTTCCTAGCTAATATTGATCCTATACTGAGAGATGAAATAGAACGATTAAGACAAGATGGAAAATTAAGAGTAGATGGTTTACCTGATGTACTAGCAGAATATAAAGGTTCTCCAAACAAGGACTTAAAGCTTAATTTTCTTGCAAGTGACTCTGGATTAAAACCAGCAAATATACTAGCCAGTTTAATTATTGATAAAAACGGTAACTTTCAACAAGCGGTAATTATCAATCTCGAACCTGCAGTACTTCGCAGTGAAGAAAGTATTTATGAACAAGCATTAAATGAGATGTTTCAACAAGAAAGCTTTATAGGTGCGTATAATCAGGATGGCTCAAAACCAGAGTTAAGCAATTTATATGTGCGGATTAGAATTGAACCGATAAATTTTCAATAAGGGCTTGCAATTTCAGGAAGGTTCTGTTATATTCAAGTAGTTGGAAATTCGCGGGCGTAGTTTAGTGGTAAAACTATAGCCTTCCAAGCTATTAATGCGGGTTCGATTCCCGCCGCCCGCTTATCTTACTATGCTTGTTGTTCAAGGTTAAGTAAGTTGAAAGCACAAACTTTCTTAACTTACTTTGTTGTCTATTTTCAAAGATGAGGAGCTAAACCATAAGAATTAACAAATATAACAGGAGCAAGTCCTAAGTTGACAATTTCATAGACAAAACTATACTTATATTGACAAAAATCAATATATTTTTAGGAAAAAATCAACTACTTGATATATAATACGGTGATATCAAGTATTGAATTGAGACTATTGCCGACGCGAAAACCAAGCAATGATGGTGGTAGTCTTTTTCAGAAACTTAATTGGAACACAATCGCGTCTGGCTAAGGCGTGAAAGTCTACTGAGGGATAACTGCTCCCATGCTCCCGTTGAAGTAGAAAGTAAAGTCTAGTTTTGTCTAGGTTTTATATAGCAGATAGTAAGGGTTCAGCATTGCTAAACCCCGACAAGGTTCAGGTATAAACAAACTGTGACACAACTACGATATTTAACCAAATCTACCACTAATGTAAGCTTTTGTATCTTCTTGTTGCGGATTGTTGAAAATTAATTCTGTTGGGGCGTATTCTACTAAATAGCCTGTACGTCCACCCTTTTCCGAAGTTTTAACATTAAAGAAAGCTGTTCTATCAGAAACCCGCGCAGCTTGTTGCATATTGTGGGTAACAATCACAATCGTGTATTGTTCTTTAAGTTCGTGAATGAGTTCTTCAACCCGCAAAGTGGAAATAGGATCAAGTGCGGAACAAGGTTCATCCATGAGTATTACTTCTGGTTGTACTGCGATCGCTCTAGCAATACATAACCTTTGTTGTTGTCCACCAGAAAGAGACAAACCACTTTGGTTGAGTTTATCTTTCACTTCATCCCACAAAGCAGCTTGACGCAAACTCCGTTCTACCAATTCATCAATATTACCTCTGTAGCCGTTAATTCTCGCACCAAAAGCAATATTTTCTTTAATTGATTTAGGAAAGGGGTTTGGTCGTTGAAACACCATCCCGATGCGACGACGCACTTCTACTGGATCAATGTCAGATGCATACAAATTCTTATCATCAAAATAAACCTTACCTTCTGCACGGAATGAGTCAATTAAATCATTCAGGCGATTATAGCAACGTAGTAATGTACTTTTACCACAACCAGAAGGACCGATAAAAGCAGTAACTTTATTTTTGGGAATATCCAACCAAATATTTTGTACAGCTAAGAAGTTACCGTAATAAATATTCAGGTTTTCTGTACGTAACACAACGTTAGCATCGTTGATTGTACTGGTGTTCATAGTCATAGATATTTTAGAGTTAGGTTGTAAAGTAGGCATAATGTTTATGAGCTTTTGTTAAGCTTTTTGCCTAGTTGCCCAGCGAGCGATAATACTTGTAATCAGAACCATCAACACCAAAATTAAAGAAGCTGCCCAAGCTAGAGACTGCCAATTTTGGAAGGGTGAAATAGCGAAGTTGTAAACTAAAACAGCTAGGGACGCGGTAGGTTTGAGTAAACCATCAGGCCAAAAAGAAGAAAAGAGTGCAGTAAACAATAATGGTGCAGTTTCTCCCGATGCTCTGGCGATCGCCAAAGTCGAACCAGTTACAATAGCTGGTAAAGCTGCTGGTACAACAACTTGTATAACTGTTTGAAAGTTAGTTGCGCCTAAACCCAAAGATGCTTGTCGTAAGTCCTGGGGGACAAGCTGTAAGGCTTCATCGGTTGTACGGACAATAATTGGCAACATTAAAATTGCTAAAGCAAACCCACCACCCAAAGCTGAGTAAGAGCCTAGATTGAGATTTGTCAATGTTAAAACCACAATCGAGTATGCAAAAACACCTGCAATAATTGAGGGAACACCACTCAAAACATTAGTAGCAAAGCGTACCCACCGAGCAATTTTACCATTACTAAATTCTGTTAAATAAATAGCTGCCAATACTCCTGTAGGAATACTGATGATAGCACCAATACCCACCATCAGCAAAGTTCCCAAAATAGCATTACCGAAACCACCGCCTTTTCTGAAAGGTGCTGGTGGTAGTTGGGTAAACACATCAAGACTGAGACTGCTGAAGCCTTTAAACAATACATAAGAAAGTACAGCCAACAAAGGAAATAGCGCCAATGCTCCACATATAAACGCTACTACTGTCATCACCGTGTTAAATAAAGTGCGGGGAGAAGTAGGGGAGCGAGTCAGGCTATTTTGGGGAAATAGAGAAGTCATTCTATTTTAGATTTTGGATTTTAGATTTTGGATTGACTCTACAAAAAGTCATTTTTGCTGGTATGTATAACTAGCAATCAGAAACCGAATTAGTATGAAAAAACGTGCATAATTTTAAATTTTCATCTGCATTTTTTCATAATCATTCTGATTGCTGCTGTAATTAAAGTCGCTTCACCCGAATAACAATAAACTCCGCCAGAATATTAACTAACAACGTCAGTAAAAACAACACTAAAGCAGCGTACATCAAAGCCGAAACTTGCAGACCGCTGGCTTCAGAAAATTGATTTGCTAGTAGTGAAGAAATGGTATTAGAAGGAGCTAACAGAGAAATATTAATATTGTTAGAATTACCAATTAACATGGTGACAGCCATTGTTTCGCCCATTGCTCGGCCGAGTGCTAACATGACAGCACTGACAATACCGGAAAATGCCGCAGGAATGAGGACTTGAAAAATAGTTTCCCAACGAGTTGCACCCAGTCCTAAAGCTGCTTGACGTAAACTAGGGGGAAGGGAAATTAAAGCATCACGGGAGATAGCAGTAATAATTGGTAAAGTCATAATTGCTAAAATTACTCCTGCTGGTAACATCCCAGGTCCTGTAGGTGTAGAACTAAAAAATGGTATCCAACCTAAAGAACTGTGTAACCATTTACCCACGTCATTTAAAATCGGGATTAAAACAAAAATTCCCCATACTCCATAGACAACACTAGGAATGGCAGCTAGTAATTCTACTAAAAATACTAAAACCAACCGCACCTGAGATGGGAGAAAATTCTCACTTAATAAAACCGCCGTACCCACGCCAATGGGTACAGCTAACAACAAGCCAATAAAAGAACTCATCAGAGTTCCATAAATTGCTGGTAAAACTCCATAGTTATCATTAACTGGGTTCCAACTGCTTTGAACTAAAAAGCCCAACCCAAATTCTTGGATAGCAGGCCAAGCACTAGAAGCGACTTGCAACGCTATCCATAGGAGAATACCAGCGATCGCCAGAGCAAAAATCCTTGTCAACCAAATAAAGCCCCTATCTAGAGATTTATCAAGTTCCGAGCGTTGTTTAACAGCTAATGACAGATTCTGAAAATTTGTATTCATGAATACTGACTCTAGAAAGAAAATCGAAAAAAATGTGAGGGGAACCAAATAAAAGTCAAAAGTCACAAGTCAAATGCTTGCGGTGATAACCTTGGGGATGGCTATAAATGAAATTATCATTTCGTTACCTTTTGGCATTTGATACTAAATAATCAGGGTTCCCAACTGATTTAGTAATTCAATGATTGATTATCTTGAGCATAGACGGAAGAGTGAAATTACTTACTCGCATTGGTGGAGTCACCAACAGCAATTTTATAACTAGGACTGATTTGATCAGCAGCAGCAGCTACTTTAGTAACCACATTTGCTGGTAAGGGAATATAACCTAGTTCATCAGACAGCTTTTGTCCGTCAGTCAAAGCATACTCTATCGCTGCTTCCATTGCCTTCGCTTTGGCTGCATCAGGATACTTTTTATAAGCCAGAATCCAAGTATAACTGACAATGGGGTAAGAATCTGCACCTTCTGGATCAGAAATAAAGGCGCGGAGATTTTCTGGTAAAGTTACAGCTTCTAAGGTTTTAGATGTTGATTCCGCATTTGCAGTCACAAATTTACCACTTTTGTTTTCCAAAGCAGCAAATTTTAAATTGCTTTGTTTAGCGTAACCATATTCTATGTAACCAATAGCACCTTGAGTTTGTTGGATTTGGGCAGTTACACCTTCATTACCCTTACCACCAACGCCCACTGGCCATTTTACACTTTTTCCTTCACCAACTTTTGCTTTCCATTCTGGACTGATAGCACTGAGATGTTTTGTAAATACACCTGTAGTTCCACTACCATCAGCACGATGGATGACAGTTATGGGTTGGTTTGGTAACTTAGCATCAGGGTTAGCTTTGGCGATCGCTGGATCATTCCAGGTTTTGATTTTACCTAGTAGAATATCAGTATATACGGTTCGTGGTAGTTTCAGTTCAGGAACATCTGGCAGGTTATAAGCCAGGACAATGCTACCAGCAGTTACAGGCAGCATCATTACCCCTTTATCTGCTGGTATTTTGGCGATTTCCTCATCCTTCATGGCCACATCACTAGCACCAAAGTCTACAGTACCTTTGGTAAACTGTTCAACTCCAGCACCACTACCCACTGACTGATAGTTAACTTTTAAACTCGGATATTTTTTGTTCAATTCAGTAAACCAAGTTTGGTAAAGTGGAGCAGGAAAAGATGCACCAGCACCTGTCAATGTAACATCTCCACCTAAATCCAAATTTTTAGCAGGGGTAGTGGCAGCAGTATTTTCAGTATTGCCTGAATTATCAGTATTAGCAGTGTTGTTTGGGCTGGAATCTCCCCCACAAGCTGCTAAACCTAATGTCAGTGCTACTACGGAAATAGCGGTTTTGACGCGATTATTTTTAACAGAAATTTTGCGTAATAGCATTGCTGTCTAAATTTTGTAAATTGCCATAATAAGAGAAACGCCTCTAACATACCTCTAAATATTTAATCTCAGGTAAACAAAAGGTTAACAAACCAAAAATTTTCTGTTTTCCTAATCAATGCCCAAAATTCATCTGATGAATTAGTTGTTATATTTAGTAATACAAATTACACTCTAATTATAGATTATTTAGGAAACAATACGGTCAAATATTGATTTAGCTCTGATCAAAATAGCCTACTCTGTTCGCAAATTAATTACAAGTAAGTCGACAGGAAAAAACCAAAGCAAGTACAAAAATGTAAAATTGCTAACAACCTTTTCCCTCCAGCATAGATGCCTCCTGCCTTGTTATAACGACAATTTTTAACGCCTACCTACTTAATAGTATATCAATTTGCTTTGATTGGGTAAGGATTCAGGACACAGAATACAGGATTAAGAATTGATGAGAGTTTTCGAGTCATTGGTTGTTGATGAAAAACTTACTCCTGTAAATTCCTGCTACAAACAAATATTCTGATTCCTGACTCCTGACTCCTGAATTGATTGGTTACATTTGCGATTTTTACATATACTGGTGGTTGCTGTTAGTGTTACCTTTGGGCTATTCCCTATTGCCTGATCAATGTTTGCTGCTTCCAATCAATTATTATGGTCCATGATTGGCTTACTCCTGACAATGGGTGGCACGTTCCTAGAAGCCTATGGCACTACCTTACCTTGGAGTTGGAGTCAGCAAGGAATTAAAACCTTTTCTTTAGGTGTCAGCTATCAAGTTGGTGCAGTGCTGTTGGTAGGTTGTTTAGGAGGTAAAAATGCTGGTGCGCTTTCCCAGATTGCTTATCTAGTCATGGGATTAACATTATTGCCTGTATTTGCCGAAGGAGGTGGTATAGGATATGTTAAACTATCTCAGTTTGGCTATTTGCTCGGTTTTATTCCAGGAGCTTGGATTTGCGGATATTTTGCCTTTAAAGCCAGACCTCGTTTAGAAACCCTGGCTTTTAGTTGCCTTTGTGGTTTGTCAACAGTCCACTTATGCGGTATTGCTTATTTAATGATCAGTTATCTTTTTCCCTGGAGAGGTGCAGAACATCTACCTTTAATGCAAGCAATCCTCAAATATTCCTGGTTTTCGCTTCCCGGTCAACTAGCTGTAGTCTGCGCTGTCACCATCATAGCTTATGTATTACGACATATCATGTTTTATTAATTAGGGCATTGGGCATTGGGAATAACGGTGAAATGACTAATAACTAATAACTAATGACTCATGACTCATGACTCATGACTAATTGACAAATTTACCATGCGTTTAAAAAATAGACTTTTTTGGATTGCTGCTTTCGTTGCTTTTGTGGTAGACCAATTAACAAAATTATGGGTAGTAAAAACCTTTGAGTTAGGAGAAACATTACCACTGCTACCAGGAATATTTCACTTTACATATCTCACCAACACAGGGGCTGCTTTTAGTATTTTAAGTGGTAAAGTAGAATGGTTGCGCTGGTTATCCTTGGGAGTGAGTTTAGTGTTGATGGCGATCGCATCCTGGGGACCAGTATTAAGTTTTTGGGAACAGTTAGGTTATGGTTTAATTTTAGGCGGAGCTATGGGTAATGGTATTGATAGATTTGCTTTAGGCTATGTCGTTGATTTTCTCGATTTTCGCCTCATCAACTTTGCAGTCTTTAATCTAGCTGATTCTTGTATTAGTATTGGTATTGTTTGCCTTTTAATTGCATCTTTCCAGAAAACACCAAATTCTCATCACAGAATACGATAACAATTGATAATTGTCCATTGTCAATTTTCCCCATCCTCTCACGAACAAACCAGAGGTAATTGTCAATTGTCCATTGTCAATTATTGAAATATCTCTATCGCCAATACCAGCGGTTTCTTGACATTGAAAAATCCGCTGTTTAGTGATAGAGACTATTTTTTGTTGATGCAAACTTGTAAAAAATCCCCTGATCGAACAAATAAATGTAGCGAGAGTTGTTCTTTAAGGAGTAGAAATTTGAGTTAAAAGATTCAGATTTAAGTACCAGAAGGGGCAGTTTGTGGTAAAATATTCACAGGAACTTGCTCTGGGCTAGAAAACTCTGTTACAGGAGAGCTTTCTGGAACAGGAGTCAATTGGTTGGAATTATCAGGACTTGGGTTAATTGGTGTAACTGGTACTGTGGTATTATCTACGTCAGTATTGCTCTCAATAAAATTAGTTTGTGGATTAGTTTGTGGATTAGTTTGTGGATTAGTTTGTGGATTAGTTTCTGGTGATGAAACAGGACTCAGAAAATTCCTATCAAGTGGTATCCCACCTGGACAACGTGAGTTAAGCGGGAAACGTTGACAGAGAATTTTCATTCCTTCTGGTGACATCTTAATTTCCGCCGCTGTACCCATAGAGGAGTCACTTGATTCTACCAACAAAGATTCACTTGATTGAGCCATAGCAGCGTTACCAGTAAGCGCCAAAGTCATGGCAGTACCAATCAGGGTCAGAGATTTTCCCTTCATTCTGAAATTAACCTCAAGGTCAACGGAACACTGCGCTAATTAAATCAAACTCTTGATGGGACAAAATCAGCCTCAAGGAAGATGTAAAATTCCTTGAATAATGCTATAGGTCTTTGACAAAAGTAAAATTTAAATATTTTGTCAATTGAATAGAAGTTTTAAGGAATACACAGAGAAAGATTGTATTTGAACTTGTAACGCTGGCTTTATTGGATAAAATCAGCATTTTATGTCCAAGCAACTAATTTGTGATGTAGAAAGCAGTGACAAAAATTACAAGTTAATTTTACTTGCCAATCCATCAAAAGGTTTACTTGAATACCTTTAAATTCAGTACAGCCAATTTATTTTTGGCTTGTGAGTAAAATGGTGTAAGACTAGCATTAAAATTGCGATCCGTACGATTCTGTCTTCACCAACAGCCGTGATGTGATATAGCCGATGAGTTCCCCGCAACCGCCGCAAAAGCCACAAACCTTACTTGGTCAACTGACGCAAGCAGTAAATACAATTCAAGCCAGGGTAGATTTTTCCAAACTGGCGCTCAAGCCGAATGCCAAAGTACCGGAAATCTGGGTGCAGGATGCGGGAGCGGACAAAGCGGAAATATATCCCCTATTGGGCGATCGCTATATACTTGGTCGCAGTTCCAAATCCTGCGATATCGTCGTCCGTAACCCAGTAGTCAGCCAGATTCACCTGTCCCTATCGCGTGATTCCAGCCAAAGAACATCGGTTTTCACCATCAAAGATGAAAACTCCACCAATGGCATTTATATTGGCAAGCGCAGAGTCACATCCCTAGAACTGCGTCATGGTGACGTTTTCACCTTGGGACCACCAGAACTTGCAGCTTCAGTGCGTTTGCAATACTTCGATCCGCCCCCCTGGTATATCAAAGCAGGAACATGGGCATTTTATGGTTTTGGGAGTGTCAGCGCCTTATTTGCCCTAGCTATTGGCTTAGAATGGACAAAATTTTCCATTAGACCCCTACCTACAGCCACCAGCGCCCCGGTAGTAATTTATGCCCGTGATGGATCCACACCACTACGAGAACCACGGAACATAGCTCACGTAGACTTAAAACAGTTATCAGAATTTGGTCCTTATTTACCTGCTGCGGTAGTCGCTTCTGAAGATAGTCGTTATTACTGGCACTTTGGAGTTGATCCTTTAGGGATTTTGCGAGCCGTATTAATCAATAGTCGTAGCGGTGACGTACAACAAGGAGCCAGTACAGTTACTCAACAACTTGCCCGCAGTTTATTCCGCGATTATGTAGGTAGACAAGATTCCTTGGGGCGGAAAGTGCGTGAAGCTATTGTCTCCCTGAAGTTAGAAACCTTTTACAGCAAAGATGAAATTTTACTGACTTACCTAAACAGAGTATTTTTAGGTGCTGATACTTCGGGCTTTGAAGATGCGGCTAAATATTACTTTGAAAAATCAGCTAAAGAATTAACATTAGCAGAAGCAGCGACCCTAGTAGCAATTTTACCTGCACCCAACGCCTTCAATTTTTGTGGAGATGGTCCAAGAAAACTGGACGCAGCAGATTACCGCAATCGTGTAATTAGGCGGATGCTGGACATGGGCAAAATTAGCGTCGAAGATGCCAACCGTGCCAGACGTTCTACAGTGCAAGTTAGTCCTAAAGTTTGCGAAAGACAAGCTCAGACAATAGCCCCTTACTTTTATAATTACGTCTTTCAAGAACTGGAATCAATATTAGGAGAAGGAGCAGCAAGAGAAGGTAACTATATCATCGAAACCCAGTTAGATCCAGCAATGCAAGCCCAAGCAGAATCAGTTTTACGAAATTCAGTGAGTAACGCCGGGTCCAACTTGCGATTTTCCCAGGGGTCGCTTGTTACCCTAGATGCGAAAACTGGCAGCATCTTAGCAATGGTAGGGGGGACTGATTACAAAAAAAGCCAATTTAATCGGGCGGTACAAGCTCAAAGACAACCTGGTTCTACCTTCAAAATTTTTGCTTACGCTGCTGCTTTAGAGCAGGGAATACCAACATCTAGAACTTATTCTTGCGCTGCTTTGCCCTGGCAAGGCTTTACTTACAGACCCTGCCGCTCTGGTGGTGGTAGTTTAGATGTAGCCACAAGTTTGGCACTCTCAGAAAATCCCATTGCTTTAAGAATTGCCAGAGAAGTAGGATTAAATAAAGTTGTAGAAATGGCGCAGCGTTTAGGAGTCAAATCCTCACTGGAAGCTGTTCCTGGTTTAGTCCTGGGTCAAAGTGTAGTTAACGTTTTGGAGATGACCGGCGCTTTTGGCGCTATTAGCAATCGTGGTGTATGGAATCGCCCCCATGCTATTAGCAGAATTTTAGACAGCAGCGATTGTGAAGATCGCAATGATTTAAAGACCTGCCGTGTTATCTATTCCTACGACCAGGATCGAGAGAGTAATAAGCGAGTGCTAAAAACAAGTATCGCCAATACAATGACCGATATGATGCAGAGGGTAGTTTCCAGTGGTACTGGTCGTGGTGCATCTATTGGACTGGGAGAAGAAGCGGGTAAAACCGGAACAACAGATAAAAACGTTGACTTATGGTTTATTGGTTTTATTCCCAGTCGGCAACTTGTAACTGGCATTTGGCTAGGAAATGACAACAATTCCCCTACATCTGGTAGCAGTGGTCAAGCTGCCCAGTTATGGGGGAATTATATGCGGAAAATCGCCAAATAAATGGGTAATTGGTAATTGGTAATTGGTAATTGGTAAAAAAGGGAACAGGGAACAGGGAACAGAAAGAAGGCAATAGGCAATAGACAAAAGTTAATATTCTCCTCCTGCTTTCTTCCCCAGTCCCCAGTCCCCAGTCACCTGTATCCCTGCCAGGGAGTGACTTCAAGAGTGCCGTTAGATTTGAAGACTACCTGGAAATGGGCAAGAGGTTCTTTATTGTTGGGAGCAGCTTGATTTGAACCGTAGACAGATTGAAACATTTGTGGTAAGGGTGTTTCTCGAAAATAGTCAAAGGCGACTTGATTAAGTGGTTCATAGTCAGCGATGACACCAATTTTGTTAACGGCTACCCGATATCTAAGTTCTCTGTTAAAGGTAGGTGTAACACTCCAGTTTTGGCGAATTGTATTATAAAGCTTTTGATTTAAGTCTTTGAGTGTACTAGAATCAGTGATTTTTTCACCGATGACATCTGGTGTTCTGGTATATCCCAACCAAGGACTAATTTCTAACACACCTTGTCTGGTAAAAACTACTCGAAATTGAGCAATGGGTTCGTTGGTGACAGTGCGGTTAGCAGGATTGTAGAGTAATTTTGGCAGTGGAGTTTTTTCTATTGCATCATTGGCATTTTTGTTAACAGCTTTATAACCAACAATACTTCCATCACCAGCTACACCCAAGCGATAGACTAAATCTTCTGTAATTTCCGAACGATTCTCCCAGACAGGATGAATTTGGTTATACACTTGGCGATTCAATGCCCGTAGCTGGGAGGGGTCAGTAATTTCTGGAACTGTATTTAGAAGTGCTTCTAAATCTTTGATAATAGGTGTGGCTGAGGCTGTAGGTGATGCTTCACTGGTAGGTGTAGGTGATGCTTCACTGGTAGGCGTAGGTGATGCTGTGGGTATTGCTGTGCTGGTTTGTTCTTCTTGCTTCGGTTCTGGTGGACGTACCTGGGGAGGAGGAATTAAGCTAAAGGCTACCGCTGCTACTGCTAAACTGGATACTCCTACAGTAGCTGGTACTGCTTGTTTGATTATAGTTTGACTAGCACCATTATAACGTCTGGTGACTGGTTGTAGTTCCAAAGTTAACTCTGGTAAGGTTTGAGTATCAGCAAAAAACTGATCTACAGCTTCGACTAAATCAAACAACTGTACAGTATTCAAATCAATTTGAATAGGTGATTGTTGAACTGCGTTTGATTGAGATTGCAAACCATCACCTGTAATTTCTGAATGTACAATTAACTTGTGTCTGTTGCTATCAATTTTTTGTAACTCGACTAACTCTGAGTCACCGTTGTGTGCTTGAGGGTTGGGGACATTACTTAAAAATTCTTGAGCATAGGCGCTTACCGCTCTGACTAAGCTTTCAAAAAATTCTCGCCCTCCGGTTATAGGCTGACTATAACTAGATAAATAGCATTCTGCATTCACCAATATAGATAATTCTGGACGCAGTTCTTGAAATTGGGTGGTAGGGGCGACATCACTTAACCCTTCTAAGAGTAGCGTGCAATTAGGTAAACTGTATTTACGTTGAATATTCATTCTACTTTACTCTACTTCACCGTCAAAAAGAGAAATCCAGAAACGCTGCATTCCAGCTGTACCTGTGCAGAATAGTAATTTTTCTAATAAGTCTATAGCCAGTTCATCTAATTTCTCGTCTGAGTTTAATGTTAGTAAAACAGAACGTCTGGCATTCATCCGACTTTTAAAATGCGCTCTAAACCGTTCTAGGTAATTAGCTAGTCGTAAATTTTGCTCTAGTGGAATCTGCTTTTCTGATAATTGCTGATATATCATTAGCATCTGTCGGATAACTACTGTTAACCGCCGCGCTATGTAGCAAGCAATTACTACTAAAGCTTTTGCTTCCATGATGGTGAGGGGACGGCGGTTATGCGCTCTTCTTAAAGGGTTAGAAGCACGCATTCTCCATAGATTTACTCGGTTTTTGACAATTCCTGTTAGGTCTAGTTCTTGGGCAAAAGCGAGGATGGCTTCAGAACCACCCAATTCTAAAGCTTCAATTGCCAGTAACATCAAGTCTATTTGTAATGTGGTTCTGCGGGGACAGCCCTTGGGTCCTATGGCTGGATCTGGTAATGTGTCCAGTATCATCGGCATGGACTCAGGAGTTGGATCATTCAATGACTTTACGCTTGCGGAGACATTCATGCTCTAAAATACCTTGTGTTATGCCAACAGACTGAGTGAGATGAATAAAACAACATTAAACACTATTTAAGATAGATAGCTAAACCAGAAATCAGGTTTTGTGGTTATGGATAAGCATCTCAATATATACAATACTTACTTTTGTTATACCAAGATTCCCGTATATTCTAATGAAACTTTTAAAGCATCAGTTTACTAACCTATCTAGTTTAACGGTACAAATACATCTCTAGCTTGGGTTAAATTCTTAGTTATTGTCAATGATTGACGAAACTTACAGCAATAATCTCCAAAAGATGAAATTATAGTGTACGATTTTTCAGGGGATTGGTGACTGGTGACTGGGAAAATACAAATAATTTCCCCCTGCTTCCCTATTCCCTATTTTCTATTCCCTGTTACTACTGAATACGATGGATTTAAAATCTCTGATTCGTGACATACCAGATTTTCCTAAGCCTGGAATTGTATTTCGAGATATTACAACTCTACTGCGTAATCCAGAGGGTTTGCGATACACTATTGACTTTTTAGCACAAAAATGTATTGAACTGGAAATCTCAGTTGATTGCATTGTGGGTATGGAATCACGGGGTTTCATTTTTGGCGCACCTCTGGCTTATAAATTGGGATCTGGTTTTATTCCGGTTCGCAAAAAAGGCAAGTTACCCGCAGCAGTTCACAGAATTGATTATCAACTAGAGTATGGTACAGATTGCTTGGAGGTACATCAGGATGCTTTACATCCAGGTAGCAGGGTTTTGATTGTAGATGATTTAATTGCTACGGGTGGAACTGCAAGTGCAACAGCTACTTTGGTACAGAAGATTGGCTGTGAACTTGTGGGTTTTGGGTTTATCATCGAGCTACGGGATTTGCAAGGACGCAAGTATTTACCAGATGTACCAATTATTTCTTTGGTTGAATATTAGGTGATTGGTGACTGGTGATTGGGTAGAATTAACTTATGACTAATGACTAATGACTAATGACTAATGACTAACAACTAACAACTAATGACTAATACAAAAATTGCTTTAGAGACTGGTCGAGATTGGCTGATTAAGCTAGTCACAGATGAAACTTTTATTTATGTGATAAAACGGCTGCTACAGGCTTTGTTAACTATTTTTCTAGCTTCTGCGTTGTCGTTTTTTGTGATGAAATTGTCACCAGGTACTTTTTTACTTACATTGATACACAATTCTAAGATTTCACCAGAACGGATTAAAGAAATTACACAACAGTTTGGTTTGGATAAGTCTTGGCCTGAGCAATTTTGGTTGTGGTTGAAGCAAATTATGACTAGGGGTGATTTTGGGACAAGTGTTGTTTATCAGCGTTCTGTGTCGTCTTTGTTGTGGGAAAGAGTACCAGCGACTTTGTTGTTAGCGATCGCTTCTTTATTTACAACTTGGGCGATCGCTATTCCTCTGGGTATTCTCGCTGCGGTTAAACAAAATCGCCCGACGGACAAGATTTTACAGGTTTTAAGTTACGCTGGACAAGGTTTTCCTAGTTTTATCACTGCCTTATTTCTCTTATTCTTAGCCCAAGTCACTACCCCCTTATTTCCTGTGGGTAACATGACTAGCATTGATCATGGTGAACTGACATGGTTCGGAAAAATCTTAGATATCGGTTGGCATAGCATTTTACCTTTAATTGCGTTAAGTATTACCAGTTTTGCTGGTTTACAAAGAATCATGCGTGGTCAATTATTGGATGTTTTGCGGCAAGATTATATTCAAACTGCTCGTGCTAAAGGATTACCAGAAAACCGTGTTATTTATGTTCATGCTTTGCGGAATGCTATTAACCCTTTAATTACTTTGTTAGGATTTGAATTAGCAAGTTTATTAAGTGGTGCATTTATTACAGAAAACTTCTTTAACTGGCCTGGTTTGGGTAAATTAACTTTACAAGCTGTTTTGGCAAAAGATGAATATTTAGTCATGGCTAGTTTAGTGATGAGTGCGGTTTTATTAATTCTAGGAAATTTAATTGCTGATTTAATGTTAAAAGCTGCTGATCCAAGAATTAAATTAGAAGATTTGAATTAGAAAATGAAGATTTGAATTAGAAAATAGGGAATGGGGAATAGGGAATAATTACGAATTACGAATTAAAAATTATGCTTTCTGAAGTTTATTATATTATTCGGTCAAAGACAGATGGTAAATATCTCACTGCAAAAATTGATGAGGATAAATCAGGATATTTATTATTGTTTAAAGAAGATTTTGAAGCACTCAGTTATTTAAATGCTCATGCTGCTGATTTAGCGAGTCGTTTAGCTGTAGAATCTATTCCAGGTACACAGGTGGGAAGTTTATTAAAACGTTGGGGATTTGCAGGTTTGGGAATAGTTAATGATCCTTTATTGCCTAAGATTGATTTTTTACAACATGGATAAATTCAGATCCCCGACTTCTGTTGAAAAAATAATTGAATTGATTTACAAAATGAAATCAAGAAGTCGGGGATACTGTTACTTAGATATTGTTCATTAATCTTGATATGGGTTGTCTATTTTATCCACAAATACATTAGCAGATAACGGTAAACGACCAGGATTTAAACGGGGTTCGGCTGCATATCCTACAGGTACAACCACTGCAATACAAATATCTGGGTTATTTTCTGCACCAATCACTGCTTTTACTTTATCTTCAATCCAACCATTCATAAAACAGGTAGATAAACCCAAACTTTCTGCTGCTAATACTAAATTTGTAGCAGCTATCATGGCATCTTTAATAGCATATTCCCGACGCTTATCTCCTAAAGCTTCTTGAAATTGGGGAATAGCATTTCTAAAATAATTAACTGTTCCCTCATTCCAAGCGCCGGTGTTTAATCCTTGTTCTAAAATGGGTGTTAAATCTTGTTCTCCAGCAGTTGCATCAGCAGCAAATACAAAGGTTACAGGTGCTTGAATAATTTGTTTTTGATTCCAAGATGCTTCACATAATGCAACTTTTTGATTTTCATCTTGAACTAAAACTATTCTCCAAGATTGGGTGTTAAAACTACTGGGTGCTGCTACGGTTAATTCTACCAGTTGTTTAAGCATTTCTGGGGAAATGGGATCTGGTTTAAAGGTTTTGATAGAACGACGTTGTAATATAGCTGTAGGTACATCTAATGCTTGGATTTGAGTGGTAGAAGTCATTTGATTTTAGATTTTAGATTTTGGATTTTTGATTTTGGAATTATGTCCTGTGTTTAGGGTAACGTTTTTTTGTACGGAGTTCCAATAGTAGGTTACAGGTTACAGGTGACAGTAAGAAGAAAGACTTTGCGTCTTTGCGTGAGATAAAATCTTATTTGTCAGAATCAGGATAACCAGGATTTAAAGATTTTTAGGATTGAGTTGTTAAAAAGACGTTATATTATGTGCGACACAGATTTCCATCATATTAGTATGTGTCAAGTCTAAGGATTTTGTCAAGTGTTTTGGGTGAAAAAATTTTGCGGGGATGAGGATTTTTAGATGTTGATTTTTGGGGATATGGGAAAGAGGTAAAATATTAAATTGTCAGAATCAGGATTTACAGGATTTAAGGATTTACAGGATATTATTGAAAGTTCTATTTTTGGGATGTGAGGATTTTTCGATGTTATCTAAATGAGGGTGTGGATGATTATTAAAAGATGTAATTTTTCGATGATTTTTAAATATTATGATAAATTATCAAATTAAAATCTTGTTAATCCTATAATCCTGGTGATCCTGATTCTGACAAAATAAAATATTGAGGCAGGCAAGATGCCCACCCCACCAGATGATAAAATGATCTAAACTGTAGCTTTTTCTAACATTAATTTAGAACGCTTCACTTGTTCAGGAATCGCTACAGGATAATCACCTGTAAAACAAGCAGAACAAAAACTATTTGTATCTTCCCTGGTTGCTTCTAACATTCCTTCCCAACTCAAATAAGCAAGGGTATCAACTTCTAATTTTTTGGCTATGTCTGCTACTGACATCTTAGCGGCAATTAGTTGATCTTGGGTATCTGTATCAATCCCATAAAAGCAAGGATGGGTGACAGGTGGGGAAGATATTCTCATGTGTACTTCTGATGCACCTGCTTCACGCAATGCTTTAACGAGTTTGCGGCTAGTAGTTCCCCGGACAATGGAATCATCAATTATTACCACCCGCTTACCATACAATACATCTTTCAGGGGGTTCAATTTCATCTTAATGCCCGTTTCCCGCATACTTTGGGTAGGTTGAATAAATGTTCTACCGACGTAGCGATTTTTAATCAAACCTTCACCATAAGCTACCCCTGATGCTTGGGAAAAACCAATGGCCGCAGGTATACCAGAATCAGGTACACCAAATACTATATCTGCTTCTATTGGTGATTCTTCCGCTAATCTCCGTCCTAATCGCATCCGATAGCTATATAATGTTTCATGGTGCATGACGCTATCAGGACGAGCAAAGTAGATCATTTCAAAGATACACAACTTGCGCTGGGGTTGTTGATTCCATCGGTGTGATGTTAAACCTTTTTCTGTGATCCAAACTAACTCTCCTGGTTCGACATCGCGCAGATATTCAGCACCGATAATATCTAAACCGCAGGTTTCGGAAGCGAGAACGTAACGTACTGGATCACTGTCTAATGTACCAATTACCAGGGGACGAATGCCGTTAGGATCTCTTGCTGCCATGATACCATCGGGTGTACCAACTACCAGACTAAATGCACCTTGACAACGGTGAAGCGCACGAATCGCACCTTCTAACCAGTCTGCACCAGCATTGACTTCTTCGGCGATCGCATAAGCAATCATTTCTGAATCGGTGGTTGTTAGCAAATGAACATTACTCTGAAGTAATTCTTCCCGCAATTGTATGGTATTGACTAAATTACCATTATGTGCTAAAGCCAAATGACCTAGACGAGTTGAGATAACTGCGGGTTGAGCGTTAACTTTGCGACTAGAACCAGTAGTAGAATAACGGTTATGGCCAACTGCAATATTACCGACTAATTCTTCTAAAATAGTTTCATTAAATACTTGAGAAACCAGCCCCATATCTTTATGCTGGTGTACATAATGTCCATTAAAGGTAGCAATACCAGCAGATTCTTGACCCCGATGTTGCAGGGCATATAATCCAAAGTATGCCATTTTTGCTACATCTTGTTCTGGTGCATAGATACCAAAAACACCACACGCCTCTTCTGGTTTATCACAAGCGTTTTCACTAATTTCACTAATATTTATAGATGGATCAGAAGTGATAGAATGCTGGGGAATCATGCTGGTTTTTGCTCCTGGTAACTGGGTACTGGGTACTGGTGACTGGTGACTGGTGACTGGTGACTGGGGAGAAATATTTACCTTCTTCCTCCTGACTCCTGACTCCTGCCTCCTGCCTCTTAATAAATCTTTAACCATCCATTAAAACAGTACCGTAAATTGGTCAAGGATGGGGGATGAATTGTAAATTTTCATGCCCGATCCTTGACATTGATGCGGTTTATGTATTGGCATAGAGAGCGAGACGTTGGGCGATCGCCTGATCGTAAACGTTGCTCATATCGCTAATGCTGACTTTCATAACTTCTTGGTGATCAGCAGTAGTCACTGTTAACCCTGTTGCCAAATTAGCAACAATACCTAATTTTTGCCAATTTTCTCCTAAATGTTCCTGTAAATAGGATTCCCAAATTTCCTGATTTTCCACATTCACAGAAACTAAAATTCTCGCACCACCTTCACCAAACAACACTTCATCAAAGCGAAAAGCAGAGTTTGCAGAAATACCTAAATTTAATTCTGCTCCCAACTTTCCACTTAAACAACATTCCGCCAAAGCTATAGTTAGACCGCCTTCAGCAGTATCATGTGCTGAACGCACCCACCCAGAATGAATACCATAACGACACACGCTTTGTACTTTCCGTTCTAAATCAAAATTAACCCTTGGCGGTTTACCTGCAATCGTATTATGAATCGCTGCTAAATATTCAGAAGCTCCCAATTCGATTTTAGATTTTGGATTTTGGATTTTGGATTGCACAGGTAAACCTAAAAGGTAAATTGCATCACCTACATTTTTCCAGCCCTGTCCACAAATTTTATCCAAATCCTCAATTAAACCAACCATTCCCACCACAGGAGTAGGATAAATAGGCTGGGGATTTCCCTGAGCGTCAAAAGTCTCATTATACAAAGAAACATTTCCACCCGTAACAGGCGTTCCCAACTCCTGACACCCTTCACTTAATCCTTTACAAGCTGACGCTAACTGCCAATAACCGATAGGTTTTTCAGGACTACCAAAATTAAGATTATCTGTCACCGCTAAAGGTTCAGCACCCACACAACTAAGATTCCTTGCAGCTTCAGCTACAACAGACTTAGCACCCTCATAAGGATCTAAATAAACATAGCGAGAGTTACAATCAACCGTAGCAGCAACTCCGCTTCGGTGACTGGTGACTGGGAAAGAATTTAAAGGACGTAAGCGCACTACAGCCGCATCCGCCCCACCAGGCAACAACACAGTATTATTTTGCACCTGATGATCATATTGGCGATATACCCAACTCTTAGAAGCAATGGTAGGTGTACCCAGCAAAGTTAATAAAACATCCTGCCAACTTTGTAACTTACCATTAACTGTAATTCCCCTAACATCACAACTAGGCAAACTATCAACACTCCAATCCCAGGCTGTTTTTGCATATTCTGGCGGTTCTGCTAAAAGTTCTCTTTCATACAAAGGCGTATTTTCAGCCAAAGCATCCGCAGGAATTTCCGCAGCAACTTCACCCTTAAACAAAATTCTGACAATTGGTTCAGCAATTACCGTACCTGCAACCACCGCATGAAGTCCCCAACGGTGGAAAATATCAATTAACTCTTGTTCTCGGCCTTTTTCGGACACAAATAGCATTCTTTCCTGAGATTCAGAAAGCAGATATTCATAAGGTATCATTCCATACTCACGTGCTGGAACTTTATCAAGGTCAAATTCAATACCGACACTGCCTTTGGCTGCCATTTCCGAAGTAGAACAAGTGATACCCGCAGCACCCATATCTTGAGCCGCTACCACTGCCCCGGTTTTAAATGCCTCTAAACAAGCTTCAATTAAAGACTTCTCTAAAAATGGATCGCCCACTTGCACCGCAGGACGGTTATCCATTGACTCATCGGTTAATTCTGCACTGGCAAAACTCGCACCACCCATACCATCTCTACCGGTGGTTGAACCAACATATAATACAGGGTTGCCAATTCCTGAAGCACCGGATTTTACTATTTCTGGTGTTTCCATTAATCCCAGTGCCATGACGTTAACCAAGGGATTTCCTGAATAAGCTGGATCAAAATAAACCTCACCGCCTACCGTGGGAACACCTACACAGTTACCATAATGGGAAATACCCGCTACAACGCCATTAAATAATCTTTGGGTTTTGGGATCATCCAAACTACCAAAACGCAGAGAATTTAATAACGCAATTGGACGCGCCCCCATTGTAAAAATATCTCTTAATATACCTCCCACACCTGTAGCAGCACCTTGGAAGGGTTCAACTGCGGAAGGATGGTTATGGGATTCTATTTTAAAAGCTAGTTGCAGTCCATCGCCTAAGTCTACCACACCGGCATTTTCACCGGGTCCGACAAGAATGCGGGGTCCTGTGGTGGGAAACTGTTTGAGGAGGGGACGGGAATTTTTATAACAACAATGTTCTGACCACATTACCCCAAACATACCTAGTTCGGCTTTGTTAGGGTGACGGCCTAAGCGGCGGACAATTTCGGTATATTCTTGTGGTTTAATGCCTTCTGAGGCGATTTCCTGGGGAGAAAAGGGACTTTCGGTGGTCATGGTTTGTTATGCACCAAGAGGACAGATGATTATTGTATCTGAGAACCCTAACTTCTTTATAATTAATTATGTAGATCGCTGATCCAATATGCAAGATACTTTAACCATTACCATTAACCCGGAACTAAAAGCAGCACTTTTAGAAATCACTCAAGCTGAAGGTATATCTGCTGATAGTTTAGTTGGTAAAGCTATTGAGCATGACATCTTCACTCACAAATTCCGTGCATTGCGTTCTTATTTGATGCAGAAGAATAAAACGGTAGGAATTTGCTGTTTCTGAAGAAATGAATATGCGGTAGAAATTAGTCTGGGTGTGGGGTATGGTAAAAGAGCGATCGCCATTTTTAATATTAGCGATCGCCTATCATATTAAACAGTAAATTTTAATTTCTCTCTCAACCTACTCCACAGGATTTTGATCCCCAGATTTTTCCGCAACCTTCCTTACCGCTTCAATATCCACATCTAACCTTGTTGCTATTTCTTCCACCGTCAAACCTAACTCTATTAATAGCGGTACTGATTCCAACCTACCTTCTAGCCTACCTTCTAGCCTACCTTTTGTTCTTTCTTCTTCCGCAACTTCTCGGAAATACCTTGTTTGCTTTAAATCTTCAAAAGTAAACATTGCTTCTATCTCCTGACGGGTTAAATTATTGAATTTATAAACTAAGATCGTCTCTAACAATTGTAAGACTTTTTGCCTTTGGGCTGCATCTGTAAATTGTTGTCGAGATTTGTCCATTAACTGTTGACTGTGATCAATTGCAGTTTCTTCTTTCTCTACTACTAATTTTACCATCCCCAACCCAACGGAATTATCATTAGTAACTTCTAATTCATCCAAATAAATGATTGTTACTTGCTGACTCATTAGCAAACCTCGATACTGGATAGGTACACCAGGATCTAAACTACGTTTAGCAAAAATCGCTACTGCATGAAAATCATTTTTTGGTTGATATTGATTGAGGTAAACAAAGATTTCTGCAAATAATTTCCAGTAAAAATCTGTTTTTGGTTGAAATTGCACCTCAACAAAATAAATCGGTTGTTCAGGTATCTTTGAATTTGGTATGAATAACCCATCAAACCGAAATGCTAACTCCTTTATTTCTACAGATGTAAATTGATAATTTTCTGCTTCTGTAGCTGGTTTACCAATCAATTCAAAAAGAATATTTGGTAATGTTTGAAAGAGTTGATAGAAGATAGTATCTGTTTTCACCCTGCGAAAAATTCCTATTTTTTCAACTACGACAAAAATCAAAAGGTGACAGTTAAAAGATTTGACATTATCCACCTATTTCCAAATTACTTAAAATCAAATCTGCTCTTGGTTCAAAACCATCTCCATATTCTGCTGGATAATGGGTAATTGCATAAAATACTTTACCCTTTTCTTCTCCAATATAAATATTACCAAAAATCTCTTGACCTTTACTAAAAGTAATCTTTTCTTTTGCCCAAGGATAGGTTACAGTGCTGCTACGATTGACAATTTGCCATTTATTAGATGCAATTATCCCATCTTTACTATTAATAAAATTTTTGACTTCTTCTAAGGCTTTTAAATCATCAGGAAAGACAAATTTAATGTAAGCATTTTCATTTTTTACACCTCCAAAATTAGCAGTAAATTTCACTTCTCTTACTTTATTGATATCTTTATTTTGAACTAAAAAATCCTCTTGAGGAAAGTAGGTACTAAATATATTTTTCTCCTGGTAAAGTTTTAAGGAAATGTTGGTTTTTTCCCCTTCCACAGAAATAGTAGCTGTTTTATTATTTGGTCTATTTTGTGCAGATTTATTACTATCTACAATGGGTTTATTTTCGGTAATGCGGCTATTGTCCGCATAGATTTGGTTTTGAGTAGGTGTAGTACAAGCAGTAATTCCATTTAATAAGATTGTTGCTGCTACTACTTTAATAAGATTCAGATACATTTTACCAAAATGTGTTAGTGTTTACAAAAATTTGACTACTATATGCAATTGACTGTTTCTGCTGCCATCAAAATGATGTATTTTTCTCTTTCAATCAATTGCTCAAAGGTATACATTTTTTCTTCAATTCTTCAGTGATTAAAATCACCGATGAATATGATTACAATCACCATTATCCATGATGAAGATCCTCCTCTAAGAATGAACATCTTGGGATAATAACTCATAACTGAACTCTAGCCGAGTCATTAATAGGGAACACAACTAATGACCGACAGCCTCCTGTCGGTTTTTTGTTTTTGGTGAGCGTCAGTAAATGCACATAGATGCACATAAAATATCCCCACAACTTTATAATAACTTGACAAATATGTTGCCATAATTTTGCCATAGCAACTATCAAGTGTGGGGAAAGAGTGATCAAATGAGCAAGATCACCAGTAGCTTTACGCAAAGCACCAGCCGTGATGGCGATCGCTAATGTTGCAGAGAAACCTTGTAATTAGGACATCGCTTGAATGATGTAATCAAAGTAAGGCTCTGCTGCTGCTGCATCTTCACCACTCAGTAAGCCCAAGGATGCTTGTTTAAGGCAGTTGATAGCTTCTACCATTCCCGGTACAGGAACACCCAGAGAATTGTACATCTCCCGTACACCAATCAACCCAATTTTTTCAATTGGTTCTTTGTCACCAGCAAGCACACCATAGGTAATCAAGCGCAGATACCAGCCGAAGTCACGGATACATAAAGCGCGTTGCTTATCTCCGTAAGCATTGCCACCGGGAGCGATAAAGTCAGGGCGCTTTTGCCAAAGTTTTTTGGTTGCTTCCTGAACTATCTTTTTTTCGTTTTCTGACAGGGTTGCAGCGATTCTAGTCCGCTGTGCGCCTGTTTGCAAAAATTCTTTGATACTTTTGAGTTCGCCACTGCTAGGGTAACGCAGTTCGTCGTCAGCTTGGAGAATAACTTGGCTAATTACAGTCATGATTATGTAATCACGGAAATTATATTATTTGTTAGTTTAACCAGTTCGCGGTACAGAAGTGAAGGGTATATTGGTGATTGGTGACTGGGGATTGGTGACTGGGGAAGAGGTAATTGGTAATTGGTGATTGGTAAAAATTAATATTTGTTAATAATATTTTTCCTATTCCCTATTCCCTATTCCCTATTCCCTATTCCCACCCACTAATAACTAATAACTAATAACTAATGACTAATACAGTTTGGCAACAGGGTGAAGTAATAGAACTAGAAATTACTGATTTAAGCGACACTGGTGATGGCGTAGGACGCTTTGAACAGCGTGTAGTATTTGTTCCTGATACAGTAGTGGGCGATCGCACTTTAGTCAGACTTACACACGTCAAACCCAAATATGCTCATGCTACCCTCAAACAAATCCTTCAACCATCTCCTCAACGTATCCGACCTAGTTGTATTGTTGCTGATAAATGTGGTGGTTGTCAGTGGCAGCATATAAATTATGATTATCAGCTTACATCAAAACATAATCAAGTAATTCAAGCTTTAGAAAGAATAGGCGGTTTTGTTAACCCCTCAGTAGCTCCCGTCTTATCCACAACATCATCTTTAGGTTATCGCAACAAAGCCACCTATCCCGTCCGGATCTCAGCTACCGGACAAGTTCAAGCTGGTTATTACCAAAAAGGTAGTCATCAACTCATTAACTTAAATCAATGTCCAGTTCAAGACGCTCGTTTAAATCCTTTATTAGCGGAAGTAAAACAGGATATTAAAAAGCGGGATTGGTCAATTTATGACGAAAAACGCCACCAAGGGCAAATTCGCCATTTAAGTTTACGTATAGGTCGCCGTACAGGGGAAATGCTACTAACTTTAGTAGTCAAAGATAGAAATTTACCAGACATTGAAACCCAAGCCCAGGAATGGTTACAGCGTTATCCCCAGTTAGTAGGAGTTTGTTTGAATCGCAATAGCGATCGCACAAATGCTATATTTGGAAAAGATACAACTTGTATTGCTGGGATTCCTTACCTGCAAGAAAAATTCGCTGGTTTAGAATTTCAAATCCGCCCGGATACATTTTTTCAAGTTCATACAGAAACGGCTGAAGCACTGTTACAAGTCATTCAGTCAGAATTAAATTTACAAGGTCAGGAAGTTTTAGTAGATGCCTATTGTGGTATTGGTACTTTAACTTTACCCCTAGCAAAACAAGCACGCCAAGTTATCGGCTTGGAAGTGCAATTGGCAGCCGTAGAACAGGCAATTTTCAATGCCCAACAAAACGAAATTAATAATGTAACCTTTCAAGTAGGAGCAGTGGAGAAAAATCTACCAAATTTGGGAATTATACCAGATATTGTCTTACTTGATCCGCCACGTAAAGGATGTGAAGCTAATGTCATCAAATCTTTACTGAACCTGAAACCTTCGCGCATTATTTACGTCAGCTGTAAAGTAGCCACCTTGGCTCGTGACCTAAAATTACTGTGTGAACATGGACAATACCATCTTACAAGAGTACAGCCAGCCGACTTTTTTCCCCAAACCGCTCACGTAGAAACAGCAGCCTTTCTCCAGCGATATCCATGCTAAAAGCAACTATTAACTTTAGCTTATATGTTAACCAATTGTTTACAAAAACTTAAATGGAAAATTTGTAGTCCAGTGCATACTAATAATGCTAAAATAAAATTAACCTAAAAATAGAGATTTCTTTTTTAACCATTAAAGTTGCATGACTCTGATTTGAAAAAGTGAAATAAATTGTGCAAATTATTAAGCGGCTACAAAGAAAGTTGAATATTTATATACTTTCCCAAAGTAATAAATAGAAACATAGAAGTTGTTAATTGTATTAGCAAAACAATTACAGCCAAATTTTAATTAAGCAATTTTCTCTTATATTTAGAGTCAATGCTCCCTAGCAATTTCATAAATTTAGTTTTACAGACGCAAGTTTGAAGGCAGCATGACCACCTTAATCTTTATCAGGGTGCCGATAACAGCAAACTGATGTCTAGCTAACTAAAAGCTACGGGGTTTCTCTTGTGATTACCATTTCTCTTCGTCCACTTGGTCGCTCTTGGGGTACTATTAGTTTTGCCTCCACTCTTTATCTATGCCCAATATTAGATTTATTATTGGCAGATATTCCCACAAAATTACAAGCCGAACTGCGGCTAGGACTGCAAGAAGCCCTAGTAAACGCAGCTAAACATGGCAATAATCTTGATCCCAGTAAACTAGTAGTAGTTCGTTTTTCTTTGATAGATAATCAATATTGGTGGATTATTTCCGATCAAGGTAATGGTTTTACTCCTTGTTGTAATGCTCATAATGATCCCACCGACTTTTTACCACCAGATGAATCAGAAAACGGTCGAGGGATGTCTCTTCTGCATCAAATATTTGATCAAGTACAATGGAACCGCAAAGGAACAGAATTAAGACTTTGCAAGCAAATAGAAACTCGGCGTTTGTTATCTTTAAGAAGATAGAAAATGGGTAATGGGTAATGGGTAATATTATTCCCAATCACCAATCACCAATCACCAATCACCAATCCCTCAATGTTTACCGTGAGTAGGACAAGGAGGGGCAGAAATAGACTTATCTAACCAGCCTATAGCCTGTTCTAACCTAGCTTGTGCCTCTTGAGGCTCATTTTTGACCAAAAAAACCATAGCAGCCGCTACAAGCTCACTAGCGCGGGCATTGCGGTTAGACTTGAGACGATGCCAGTCATCAGGAGAAATAGTCAATTTTTCCATCAAAGCTTGGGCAAGTTCCAGAGTAGTAACATCATTTAATTGACTGGTTTGATACATAAGACTAAGTGCTGAGTTAAGAGTAAAAGTTATGATGTAATTATCATAGCCAATGACCCATCACCAATGACCAAACCAGAGGAAAACCAGCAAACCGACTTTGAAGAGGAACTAGAGGAACTAGAAACCGGACTGCGACTGTTAAAAGAAAGATATGCCCAAGTGCAACGGGATCAACAGCAAAAGGCACAATGGCAACAAGAAATTAGAAATCTCAAAGAAAATAAAAATCAGACACCAGAAATCAAAGCCGAGTTAAAACGCTTGGAAAAAGAGCTAGAAGCCCTAGAAGTTAACCTAGAAAGCCAGTTATTTTCCTGGAAAAGCCTCAACCGACCCTTTTGGCAAGGAGTTCGCTTTGGTGGTTTAGGAATTATTATAGGTTGGGTGTTAAAATCTTCGATTGGGTGATTGGTGATTGGGAAAGAAGGCAAGAGGCAAGAGGCAATAGGCAATAGGCAAAAGTTTCTTAATTTTGACTTTTGACTTGATACCTCCCCATCTCCCGGGAGCATCCCAAATGTGTAAGTTTATTTTTTGCTTGATTTCAAGACCTGAAATGAACGAACCACGAAGGAGCGAAGGACACGAAGGTAAGAAGGAAGAGGAGAGTTTTTGGTGTTGTGGCGGTTGTTTTTGCAAAATTGGGATGCTCCCCATCTCCCCTGTTCCCTTTTCCCTGACTAAAATTAATGTTATATATAGTTAAAAAAATCCAAACTGTAAAAAATGATTAAACATCGAATTGCTGAAATATTCAGAAGTGGTCAACCAGAAGAAACCTTAACAGTACAAGGTTGGGTAAGAACCAAACGCGAATTAAAAGGATTTGCCTTTTTAGAAGTTAACGATGGTTCAAGTTTAGCCAACTTACAAATAGTTATTAATCAAGAATTACCAAACTACGAAGCCATATTAAAACAGATAAATACAGGTGCTTCCGTCGAAGTTGCAGGAATATTAGTTGCATCTCAAGGTAAAGGACAGAGAATAGAACTAAAAGCAGATGTAGTAAAAGTTTACGGAGATGCTGATCCCGAAACTTATCCTCTGCAAAAGAAACGTCATTCCTTTGAGTTTTTAAGAACCATTGCCCATTTAAGAGGTAGAACTAACTCCTTTGGATCAGTATTTCGGGTAAGAAATGCTTGTGCAACTGCCATACATCAATTTTTCCAAGAGCGGGGTTTTATGTGGGTACATACTCCCATTTTAACCGCCAGTGATTGCGAAGGTGCAGGAGAATTATTCAGTGTGACAAGTTTGAATTTAAAAGATATTCCCCGCACAGAAAATAAAGAAGTTGATTATAGTCAAGACTTCTTTGGAAAACCGACTTATTTAACAGTAAGTGGACAGTTAGAAGCGGAAATAATGGCAATGGCGTTTTCTAACGTCTATACCTTTGGTCCCACATTCCGCGCCGAAAATTCTAACACTTCTCGTCACTTAGCCGAGTTTTGGATGGTAGAACCAGAAATGGCGTTTTGTGACTTAGAAGGAGATATGAATTTAGCAGAAGATTTCTTAAAACATATTTTTAAATATGTGATGGAAACCTGTGAAGCAGACATGGAATTTTTCAATCAAAGAATTGATAATACTGTTTTAGACACTGCTAACAATATTATTAACAATCAATTTGAAAGATTGACTTATACCGATGCAGTCAAACTTTTAGAAAAAGCGGATGTAAAATTTGAATATCCTGTAAGTTGGGGTGCAGATTTACAATCAGAACATGAACGTTATTTAGCGGAACAATTGTTTAAAAAACCTGTAATTGTTACAGATTATCCCGCACAAATAAAAGCCTTTTATATGCGGTTGAATGATGATGAAAAAACCGTGAGAGCGATGGATATTTTAGCACCAAAAATAGGTGAAATTATTGGAGGTTCGCAACGGGAAGAAAGATTAGATGTGTTAGAAAAACGGGTTTTAGCCCAGGGAATGAAAACAGAAGATTTGTGGTGGTATTTAGATTTACGTCGTTATGGTACTGTACCTCATGCTGGTTTTGGTTTGGGGTTTGAAAGACTGGTGCAGTTTATGACGGGTATGGGGAATATTCGGGATGTGATTCCTTTCCCCCGTACACCACAAAGCGCGGATTTTTAATAGTTAGGAGTCTTAGGGGCGAAGTAGGGGCGAAGCATTCGGAAAATAACCTGTAATAAAAATTGATAATTTATCGGCAGAATGCTTCGCCCTTACAACAGTCAGGAGGAAAATCTCTTGATTTCTCTAGCTATTGGCAATATTTCAGCAAACCCTAAGTAAGTCGGCACGAAAAAAGAAGTTATGCAACAAAATGTAAAATGCCTAAAAACCTCTTTCCTCCTGCCTTCTACCTTCGTTATTCTTTTGCTTGTCGCTATTACGTTTTAAAGTTTTTTCTGTGAAGGAAACACTACCAATACCTTGAAGAATACCACGGGCAACTAAACCTAAACCTCTACCAATTATTTGTGTTAATACAAATACGATCCCATTACCTAAAAAAGATAATAAAGATTGTAAACGTGGTGCGATCGCATCCCGCAATTCTAACAGTAATGTCACCGCTAAAGGGATATCGGCAAGCTTTGCTAATTCTTGGTTACGAGGAGAATAAATTGATATTTTGGCAATTCCACGAGGTGCAAATACAAATAGTTCATAGCGACTTTCAAAAATTGCCTGGGGTTCATTCACATAATTATTCAATCTGTATTTCCAAGATAAATTATTTCTAAATCTTTCAATTTCCCTTGTGGAAATTAAATGACGATCATAAAAATTTTGTTTGATGGTTTCCACATCTGCTAAAAAATTTAATAATGGTTGTAATACACCATTGGCAACTTGAATCAGTAAATTCTCTAAAATCATTGATGCTTGAGAATTTGCAGATTCACTTCCTGCTGCATAAGATGTGTTGTCAATATATAAATCTGTTTGCCAAAGTAGATAAGAAAACAAGTCTTCTAATAAAGGAATTTTATTGAGGATTTCAGTTTCTACACCTGCTGCATTTTTCAATAAAAAAGTGACTATTTCTATATTGACATCTCCGACATTTATCCGGGAAGATTTACCGTAAAATTCGGTAATTGCTGATTCCCATAAATTAGTGAGAATCTGATTTTTTAACTCAGGTATTTGTGGAATTTCAACTTTTGAACTACGTAGATCATCTAATTTTTGAGATACTTTTTGTAAGATGATATAAAGAAGTTCTCTTTTTTTGTCTTCACGCAGAATATCAATTTCTAAAGGTATGTCTGTCAGATTTTGTAAAGAAAACTGGAGTTTATTAGTACAAGATGTAAATATTATAGATTGTAGTGCTTTTGGACTCAGTAAAGGCGGTACAACAGTTTGCATTTGTTGTGATTCTGCTTTACTAATGGCGCTATTTGAGTAAGAAATGGGTAGCGGTAATGGTTGAGATTTTTGTATTTCTTGTCTTTCTTCTGGTGCAGACAATAAGTTATTTACTAACCAACGCGCTGCTAAAAGTTCTCTTCTTTGTCCTGCCAGAATAGCTTTATCTAATAATGGTAATCCAGGAATTTTTAATTGTGCTGTAACTGCGGATATATTATTATTAATATGATTAATTCCTGTTAACCTGATATTATTTCTGAGTCTGGCAAAAGGTAAATTAGATAAAGGGAAGTTTATTTCTGTTGTTCCTAACCAATAGTAACCACCTGATGCTATTTCTTGCATGATGGGTACTAATTCTGAAATAGATATACCTTTAGGACAATAGCCATTTACACCTGTATTTTTTGCTGCTAATAACATTGCTGTTGTAGAAATAGCACTTAACAACAAAATGGGTATATGAGGATATAAAGCTTTAAGTTGTCTGCAAAATTGTAACCCTAGCTGTTGAGATTCGCTAGAACTGCCATTGCCTAATTCTAAAACTATTAAATTGACTTGGTTTTGATCCGGTGCTGCAATTTCCGCTAAAACCTGTAAGGCTGCGGTATCTGTGGGAACATCGGCTACTACTTGTAGGTGGGGAATTGTTTCTAAAGCTACCCTTAGTCCTAGACGAAAGATGGGATCTGGGTCAATTAATAATAATTGTAAATTTAAACTACTTAAAGGGCGATCGCTCATAGTCAGGTCAAATAAAAATAGAATTTTTTCCCAGCTAAAAAACCGCAGTCATCCCTAGCTGAGTCATTTCCATTTTCACCTGTTTTTGTCACTTTAATTTATCAGCAGTGATAATGTAAATCATTAGCCAGTTACTAATAGACATCTCCAGAAAAGAAATTATGGAACCTATTGATGGGGGCAGGTCGAAGCTTATGGGATATCTAGATGTCTGATTTTTCCGTTAAATTATCGCCTAAATGCTTCGCCCCTACAACTTATGACAAATTAATACATTCTATTTTGGAGAGGTCTAATGATCATTGTGATCTGGTTGTAAGTTACGGTGTCCAAAAAAGTTGATGGTATATCCACTAATCTTGACTCCGGTTTGTGCCTCAACTTGCTGGATCAACTCTTCTGGTATTTCTATATGCACATCTAAAATTTGATTTGTATCTAAGCAGTTAACATGGCTGTGAGCGTCAGTCACATTACCATATAACCGCCCATCACAATGTTCAATACACTCAATAATACCTTGACTTGATAGAGCTTCTAAATTTTGATAAACAGAAGTATGGCCAATCTCTTTACCTTGTTGGTTTAAGCGATCGTAAATCTCTCTAGCGGAAAGATGTTCTTTAGCTTGCCATAGTAACTCTAGTATAAATCTACGCTGGCGACTAACGCGCATACCTAGTATTTGACACCGATCTAGAGCATCTTCTAAAGAACGAATTGCTTTTGTAGAAATAGCTGATTTTTGCATATTTCAGTTTTAACTGTAGGAACTGTAGGAATAGTTTTCAGATTTCATGAAAAATGATTATTTTTATACGCAGGGATATTACATATTTACAATATATTCTTTGCTTATACCTGTGTCTTTGATACGAATATCCTTGATTAATAACTGGTTTGAGCCAGTTTCGTTTTTGGTTGGTTGATGATTAATTACATCCTAACTCTAAAACAAACTCATTACAACTTTAGCTTATTAAGGCTATGAATGTCCAGGTGAGGGGTTGTATTTTGGCAAATTGTATATAAAATTTTAAATTGTCAATAGTACAAGTACCCAATCTAGAAAAAATAACACTATAAAATTCAATGTGATTAATAAGTAAATGTTGATATTTAACAAAGACAAAATAGAGTAGCATTAATACCTAAAAACTGCTACTGTTGATTCTGGATACTACTCCTAAGCAATCAAAAAAGCTGCCAAAAAAAGTCAATGACAATCACAATCAGCCTTAATAACGACGCTATAAACAATCTAGATTTGTCACCTGCATTAAAGGTAATTGAACCATTGCTGCAAGAGGAATCCATGACATCTCAGGAACAGCAATTGCGCTTTGAAATCAACTACCCACGGGAAGCAAATGATCCACGGGAACTGTCAGAAATTCCAGAGGTAAGGTTGTGGTTTGTGCGTTTAGATGCTAAATATCCCTGGTTGCCATTTTTATTAGATTGGAAAGCTGGAGAATTGGCGCGTTATGCTGCTATGCTAGTACCCCATCAGTTTACTAAAAAAGAAGGTATACAGTACAACCCTGAAGCATTAGAGATTTTTTTGATGCACAAAATTTTTATTTTAAGTAATTGGCTAAAACAGCAAAGTATTCCCACACCATTCCGACTTAAATCTTTCGCGCAAATCTTGGGTTATGAATTAGAAGATGGCTTTTTTGAAATGATTGAAAAAAGATAGGAATTTAGGAGTAGGGGCAATCCCCTCGTGGTTGCCCCAAGAGTCAGGAGTTAGAATGTTTGTCATCTGCTATATAAATTTCGGATTTTAGATTTTTCAATCAATCCAAAATCCAAAATCTAAAATCTAAAATCTAAAACTAATAGTCAACCGCCCCAGATTTTTTCTAAAACGGTTGCAGGTGCGATATCAGCGGTTTTGCCAGTGGGAGATTTAATGGCGAGGAATTTATCACTGGTGGGTAATATCTTTCCTGAGTCTGTAGAACCAAGTAGGGCGATAGTATAGGTTTGTACAGCTATAGCTAGTTGTAGGGGCGCACCGCTGAGAGAAAGCATTAAACTTGCTCCACCAATTATGGCAGTTAATTTGCCCACATCATCAATGGCAATTACTTTAATACCAGGACAAGATTCCACCAGGGAAGAAACAAATGTATCATCCTCAGTTTCTTTAATGACCACCACTGGTAAATCTGGCTGTTTGCGTTGACAATCTTGAATAATTTGTTGCCAACTAGCTACAGGATAGCTGGTATCAGCACCATTAATTTGGGATAACTTACCAGAACCACCAGAGAGCAAGATGTAACCTGTGTCATTGATACCCAAGCGTTTTTGTTGTTGTTGCGCCCATTCAATATCTGGTTTCAGTATATTTACTGCTAACGGTGGGCAAGGTGTCTTAATTCCCAGAGGTTGCAACAAATCATGATACATGGAAGGTATATATTGGGATGTATTGGGAGATACAACACTGGTGAGAAAATTTGCACCACTACCTTGGAAGCCAATGCGAGTGGGAATACCAGTCAACCAGAGAAATAAACCGACAAACCAACTTTCTCCAGCAGTGATGGCAACATCATATTCGCGATCGCGGATTGTTCCCACCAAGTTACCCCAATCTGCTAAACTATTACGATCCTTGTAATCAAAGGTCAATACCTCGTGAACTGACTTGCTCACTCGGTAGGCAGCCTTTGACCGGGGTTCCACAACGACATCTATCAAAGCGTCGGGATAGGAACGCTTGAGATCATCCAATGTGGGGAAAAAAAGAACTTGGTCGCCAATTGAACCAGGTACAAAAGCTACTACTCGCATAAATAATATATTTATTGAAGCTTATCGTCCTTATTTTATGTGAAATGGGGAATGGTAATTGGTAATGGGTGATTGGTAATTGGTAATGGGTGATTGGTAATTGGTAATTGGTGACTGGTGACTGGTGACTGGTGATTGGTGACTGGTGACTGGTGACTGGTGACTGGTGACTGGTGACTGGTGATTGGGGAGAAATATTTACCTTCTTCCTCCTGAACTCCTGAACTCCTGCCTCCTGACTCCTGAACTCCTGACTCCTGAACTCCTGACTCCTGCCTCCTGCTATTTACAAAATCGAGGAAAATTGTGTATTTATTAATTCCGGCCGCAGGTAGCGGCAAAAGAATGGGTGCTGACCGCAATAAACTGTTATTAAAGGTTCGTTCAAAAACTCTTATTGCTTGGACTTTGTTAGCTGCGGAAGCTGCTAGTGCTATCAGTTGGATCGGAATTATTTCCCAACCTCATGACTGGGAGGACTTTAAGGCAATTTTGGCTGATTTAAAGCTAACTAAACCTGTGGAGTTTATTCCTGGTGGTGCTACCCGCCAAGAGTCGGTTTATAACGGATTACAGGCATTACCAGGAAATGCTGAACAAGTATTAATTCATGATGGGGCGCGATGTTTAGCTACACCGGACTTATTTAATGCTTGTGCAGCAGCTATTCTTCATTGTCCAGGGTTAATTGCGGCTATACCTGTAAAAGATACAATTAAAGTTGTGGGGGAAAGTGGCATAATTCAAAGTACACCCAGCAGAGAGCAACTTTGGGCGGCGCAAACTCCCCAAGGATTTGATGTTAAGTTGTTAAAAGAATGTCATGCTGATGGTGTGCGTCAAGGTTGGGAAGTGACAGATGATGCAGCTTTGTTTGAAAAATGCGGGCTTGAAGTACGGATAGTACCGGGGGAAGAAACGAATTTGAAAGTGACAACTCCTCAAGATTTGGCGATCGCAGAATTTATTCTCAGTAACAGGGAACAGGTAACTGGTGATTGGTGACAGTGAAGAAAGGAAGCGGAGCAGGGGAGGAAAATTAAAAGTCATGCATTCAAAAGTCAAAAAACAGAGAATAGGGAATAGGGAATAGGAAAAGGCAAAAGTTACAATTTTCATTTCTCCTAACTCCTGACTCCTATACGGGCGAAGCATTCGGAAAATAAACTGTGATAAAAATTGATAATTTATCGCCCGAATGCTTCGACCCTACGACTCCTGAACTTCTGAACTTTTAAATATGTCCAAGAAGAATATAGCCATAGCAATCAAAATAGAAGCGATTTTGTATTTAAAGGGTAAACCCTTATCTGTGAGTGAAATTGCCGAGCATGCTGGGTGCGATCGCCATACAGCGGAAGAAGGGATAATTGAACTGATGGATAATTATGCCCGTCGAGATAGTGCGCTAGAAGTTGTGGAAACTGCAAATGGTTATAGTTTGCAACTGCGGTCAGATTTTCATGATTTAGTACAGACTTTGATCCCTGTGGAGTTGGGTGTGGGGGCTTTACGCACTTTAGCAGCGATCGCTCTCAACAGTCCTATCCTCCAAAGTGAGTTAATAGAACTGCGGGGTTCAGGTGTATATCAGCACGTTCCTGAACTGGTAGAATTAGGATTTGTGCGTAAACGACGAGATAATGAATCCAGGTCATATTCATTACAAGTTACCCCGAAGTTTCACCAATATTTCCAAATTGATCAACTTCCTGAAGTTATGCCCAATGTAGAGAAAGAACAACAATTAGAACTAGAGTTAGATGGGACTGGTGATAGGTGACTGGGGACTGGGGACTGGTGATTGGGTAAAAAGAACTAATGACTAATGACTAACGACTAATGACCAATGACCAATGACTGATGACCATTGAATAAATGCGCTAGGCTTGTGATATGGTTTAAAGTAGAATTAGCAACTAAGCTAAGAAGAATTGCCAATGGTGTTTGATCCTGATTTTTTGAATGACAACTCTGAGGAACACACTAATCAGCTTCTGAACGAACACTTGGGGGAAAATCCGAATCAGTTATTGAAATATTTACAGCATCAATCTCCCGACGTTCTAGCCCGTGTAGCCCAGTCTGCCAGCCCAGAAATTAAACAAATCATTTCCCAGAATGTCCAAGGACTGGTAGGAATGCTCCCAGGAGAGAGTTTTAATGTGCAAGTTACTACAGACCGAGATAATTTAGCGGGTTTATTAGCCTCAGCAATGATGACTGGTTATTTTTTGCGCCAGATGGAACAAAGAATGCAATTAGAGCATTTGTCTAATCAATAGTTCCGAGTACAGACGTGATCAACTACGCCTGTACTAATAACTAATTTTGGGGATCAGTTCCTGAGCGTATTTCAAAAGTTTGAGTTTTGCCATTACGGTTAACTTCAATTTTGAAAATGTCTCCGACTTGACTCGAATCAATAATTTTCTGCAATTGGGCTGTAATTTTCACCGGTTTACCGTTGATTTTTTGAATCACGTCCCCAGGGAGCAGTCCTCCCTCCTCTGCCGGTGAATTTTTGAGAACTTTCTTAATCACAATCCCAACATCTGGCTGAATGTTGAGTGTATTGTCTTGATTCAATTGCTGTTTTTTGGTCGGTGAAAGGTCTACCATTTCAATGCCCAAAAAAGGGTGATCTGCTTTTCCTTTGGTAAATAGTTCATGAGCTATGCGGGCGGCGGTTTCAATGGGAATAGCAAAACCCAGTCCTTGAGCATCGGCGCGAATGGCAGTATTAACGCCGATGACTTCACCTTGGGCATTTAAAAGCGGTCCACCGGAATTACCAGGGTTAATTGCCGCATCGGTTTGGATAAAGCTAACCCGTTTATTGGGAACTCCTACTTGGGCGCTGGTGCGGTCGGTGGCGCTGATGATGCCAATTGTGACAGTATTATCTAAACCTAAAGGATTGCCAATTGCGATCGCCCACTGACCAGGAATTAAATTTTGTGAATTACCTAATTTCACGGTAGGCAATTTATCCGCAGGAATTTTGACTACTGCTACATCGGTGACAGTATCAACTCCCACTACCTTACCTTCAAAAGTTCTACCATCTTTGAGGGTGACTAATACTGTATCTGTTTGGGCGACTACGTGAGCATTTGTTAATAATTGACCATTTTCGCTAAGTATAAACCCTGAGCCAGTACCGCGCTCAATTCGTTCTTGGGGAATTGGTTCTTCATCTTCGCCAAAAAAACGCCGCCACATTGGATTTTTCAAAGCGTCAAAAATTGGATTTACTACTTTACGAGTAGCATTAATTCGCACAACCGCAGGACCAACTCTCTGTACAGCAGTAGCAATAAAATTTACATTATCGCCACCAGCAGAATTAGGCAAGCCCTGAGAAGGATAGGTAATCACAGATTCTGAAGGTAAAGCCGCTGTAACATTTTTCAACTCTTGAAACGAACCATTGCTGGGAAAAAATCGACTACCAAGTATACCCAGACTACTGCCCATAGCCACTAAAGACAGATAAACGGCTAATTGCTTCACAGATAACTTCATATTAATTAATTAATTAAGAATAATTGCGATCATAGTCAGACAGTTACTAAGTAAATGATCAGTGAAAAGATTAGTTCAGGACTTACGCAAAAGGGAACGAAAGTAGGGGTAATTCATGAATTACCCCTACGCAAGAATAAGGTTTTCAGTCACATCTTGCGTAAGTCCTATAGTTAACAGAAATTGAATAATTAATACATTATTTGGGATCATCTTCAGTTTTCGGACTTTGGATTTTGGATTGACTCTGGGGTTAAGTTTGAGGACTTATACCATGAAAGAATTATCAGTCAAACAAAAAAAATGATCCCATCTTGAAAATTCCCCAACTAAAATCTAGAATTAGCTATTTCTTTCTTAGTTGACATGACTTTTCGCTATCGTCCAATGTTTCTCTGTAGCTTAATTAGCACCTTGGGGCTAATTTCCACAATGCTACAACTGCAAAGCGCGAATGCAGTACCAAGTTGTCCAACTCCAGCCTTATCGAGAATTCAAAAACATCAAGTTACTGGTGGTGAGACTTTAGATAGCATAGCCGAGCGATATAAACTCATGCCAGAAACAATTATTAACATGAATCCCTTTGTTAATAACGGTACTGTGACACCTGGTAATCAATTGCAAATTCCCCCCTTTGATGGAATTGTGGTACAAGTTCCCAGTGGTCAAAATTGGAGACAAGTGGCAGCAAATTACAAAGTTCGTCCAGATACATTGTTTGAAATTAATGGTTGTCAACAAAACCCCAGAGTTGTTTTTGTTCCTGTTTTACCAGGAATAAGAGAAAGACAAAATCGGATAATTGCTAGTTCTCCTGTAGCAAATACACCAACTTTACCATCGGCAAGTATAACCGGATATCCTTTAGCTAATTCTACAACTGTAGCTTTACCTTATGGGTGGCAAATTCATCCGATTACAGGTAAAGTTTTTTTTCATAGTGGTGTAGATTTAGTAGCAGAAGTAGGTACACCTGTGCAAGCGATCGCTCCTGGTGTTGTAGTCTTTGCTAAAGATCAAGCCAGCTACGGAAAATTAGTAATTATTAATCATGCAGGTGGACTACAAACTCGTTACGCTCAATTAGAAACAATACAAGTTAAGCTGGGACAAAATGTAAAACAAGGTGACATATTAGGAACAGTTGGTGCTACAGGTCAACCAACTTCTAGAGAACCACATTTACATTTTGAAATTCGTGCTAATGAACCCCTTGGTTGGACTGCAAAAGATCCAAAAGAATATTTAACTAGGTGACTGGTGACTGGTGACTGGTGACTGGGTAATCAATTTTATGTTTCCCAATCAACTATTAACTATCAACTGTCAACTATCAACTATCAACTATCAACTATCACCAATTACCCATTCTGTTGATTTAATAATGTGCATTCCTGCTGCTGCAAATCTGTCAAATGCTATGTTAGCTTGTTCTGTGTAGTCAACAACATCGGAAACAACAACAGGAGATGTGCAATCTTCTAACAGATAGATTTTATTTGTCAGGGTGCTATCTACCTGTTGAATTTCTGTTAATAAATCATCAATTGTCCACGCAACACAATGACTCTTAGCTTGTCCACCAATAATCACTGCATCATATTCTAAAAGTTGTTTAATCAAGTTTGTGTTTTTTTTGGCAATTGGTTTTTCATCAAATCCTGTTAAAACTTCTGGACATAAAATAGAATAATTTTCTGTTAAAGCATTTTCCCCCTTTAATTCAAATTGGGATTGACTTTGACGAGCAATACTATGATAAAATATTGCTTCTTCCACTGCGGAAACTAAAGCATGACCAATTCCTCCTAACATGGAATGATAAGGCCAAATTGTCAGGGGATATTTACCATCTTGACTGAGTTGTTTAACATAGTGAAAAGCTTGTTTTTTCAGAAGTTCATAATCTCCATTAGTCACACTATGAGCAACTGCTGGGTTAACTTGCCAAATCCCTTTTTCAATATCCGATAAAGTGATATTAGTTGCTGCTGGTGTGGGGTGTTTTCCATCGGCATTGATCCAAAAAATCGGATGGAAAATTTGCATTGCTGTGTGAGTATCTAAGGTGGGGATAATTTTGGTAATTCTTCCCAAGTTACGATAAATAAATTCACACAATCTTTTGTTATCATCAACAGCAGCAGTTCCGCTTTGTCCACCTACATATAATTCAAATTCTGGAATACAAAAGGTGTTTTGGACATCTATTAATAATAGACAAATGCGGTTTTTATCGGTTGCTGCTGGGGGAATGTTATATTGTGTAATCCATGTTTCTGCTACTGCTGCCAATTGTTGATAAGGTACGCGGTATATTTCCCCGACTTTGTTAGGGTGGAAGTGAGGAGGAATCGGAAATTGGTTTGGTTGTGTCATGGGTTTATTTAATCTTTTTCTATTTACAGCTATTTTCAGGTAAATGAACTACACTTTGATCAAGATTTCGCGCAAAGGTACAAAGGTGTAAAGGCGCAAAGTTATAATTAATCTCGCTTTTTCAAATCTCGTATATTTTTAGCATTGATAAATCCCTACACTATATAAAAGCAGACTGCAAAAAAGCTGATTTTAACCTTGTTTGTTAATTGAGTGATAATTTAAAGTTATGATAATACCATCAATGGTTTAAATATTCCTAAGTTTGGAAATTTCCTCTTTATATTTTCTTAATATTTAATTGAGAATTATTTTTATTTATCCACGAGCTTGCAATACTTTCAGCGATTTGCTATAATTTTTTAAAATTTCATAATTTAGGCGTAGTATATACTTTCTTAAAAAAAAGGTTTATAGATAGCCAAAACCCTTGATTTTACGTTATTTGAGAAATAGTCAAAATCTGCATAGAGAAAAAAGCGGTGATTTCGTAAACTTTTTTGCGGGTGAAATGAGAGGTTGATCCATGTCTTGTAAAAGGGTGGGTTGACAAAATAGACATTTTATGTGTTAGGGGTGAGTGAGAGTCAAGTTATAGGGTAAAAGTGATCGCTTTTCTCTAGGTATAGATAATAGAGTTTTTGTGCGATCGCTCTTTTTATTAATAATTCAAAAATCATAATTCATAGATTATAAATGGCGAATTTTTTGGATCTGTAATTTATTGATAAAAACAGATATCTTGCTTTGAGGGTTGAACCCAAATTAAGGTAATTAGAAAATTGAAACAGGTAAGGAAGTAGAGAAATAAATGTAAGATAATTCAATATTTCTCTATTTCTCTACCTCTGTTTTTTTCTACTATTACTCTTGTGATGTTGGTAATTTAGAATTTACTAAATTGGTAAATTCTTCCAAAGAAGTAATTGTCATTGTTGATATCAGCACTTCTTCTAAAGCGGTTATATCATCAATCTTCTGAATGTTTTTGCTCAGTATTTCGGGAACATCACCAAACTTGACTTGCAGAAGTTTAATAATATCTTGTTTGCGACCTTTTTTTTCGCCTCTTTCTAGGAAAATTTCTTCAGTGGGTGTTAAAAAAGGCATTTCTATCTCCTTTTCATACTCGGTTATTTTGGTGAGCAATTTCTGTTGTAATTCCTGAGTTAATGACATCATTTTGTCAATAAATCTAAAGAGGTTTTCAATGTCATATCTGCTTAAACCTCGCTCATATAAACTTCTAATTAATTGCCATTTCCACTGCTCCCTATCTGCGAGTTTGTTAGTAGTAGTTTTGGTTTTTAAATGTGCCATTACTAATATAGCAAAGAGATTGCTGCTTTGCTCTATTTCTTCCCATTTGTAATCTATGAGTTTGACTGTATCAAACTTACACACAACCTCACTATTACCTAAACCGTATTGATAACAATTAGGTCGCCATGTTTTGCTTTCATCTCCTAATATGGCTAAACTAACTACTGGTTTATGGTATAAGTCAAAGGAGCGGTATTTATAGATATACATCCTTTGGGAAAATTCTTCATCGTATTGACTTTGTACTTCGATGTGAATTAATATCCAAATTTCTGTGTTATCTAGTAACCACACTTGATATAATTTATCAGCATAGCGTTTTTCTGTGTTAGAGGTAG